>CAYJDZ010000216.1:0-2211 GCA_964368955.1 uncultured Mariniplasma sp. | reverse complement strand
CACAATAGCATTGATTTAAATGTACTGCTATGAGAAAGTGGGACACGTTCCCCCTTATAAATGCTAATATAAGAATACCCAATAGTGTGCACGTAAGAATACTCAATTCTTATCACTAAAAGGTGTTCTTTTTTGATACAATAATCTCATAAGAGAGGCAGGTTATTGTATGACAAAAACAATCATAGAGCACATTGGGTGTTTAGAGGATTTATTATTATTTAGCAAAGCATATCAGGAAGGATTGGTAAAAGTGAATGTAAGTAAGCTCGCAGCTCATTTAGGCAAAGATAGAAAAACGATAAAGAAATACTTAAATGGAGAAGCTCCAAAGAAAACAAGAGATAAAGTGAAATACTTAGATGCACATCGCGACTATATCGTCTCAGTCTTAAAAGATAAATATCAAAGTTTTGACTATATTGATCATTTGTTTAAATATCTTAAAAGAGAAAAAGGGATTACCTGTTCAAGATCAACATTAAATAGATTCATCAGAGGTGACCTTGAGCTAAACGATTTATTTAAGCGAAAGAAAACCAATAGTTTTACAGAGCGCTTTGAAACAGAACCTGGATATCAAGCTCAATTTGATATGAAAGAGCGTGTAAAACTCATTAATCAAAGTGGAGAGGCAACAACCATCTATATCCCAACACTAACTCTATCTTGGTCAAGACATAACAGCCGCATGTTAACCCTAGACACAAAGTGTGAGACACTTCTATCCTTTCTAGCGAAATCATTTGAAGAGATTGGTGGTGTCCCTCATGAATTAGTCATTGATAATTTGAAACAGTTTGTCGAAAAACCAAGATATAAAGATGAGCCTGCAATCTTAACTAATAAATTTATAGAGTTTTGTAAGGATTACAATATTGAAGTTAAGCCATGTATGCCCTATAGGCCACAAACCAAAGGAAAAACAGAAACACAAAACAAAATAGTCAATCAACTTAAAAACTATAACGGTACTTATCTAGATTTATTTGAGATGCATGAAAAGTTAGAGATGATCAATACTGAAGATAATCTAGGCATCTCACAAGCGACGAAATTCCCAAGGCGTTTCCTATTAGAAAAAGAAAAAGGTGACCTTAAGCCGCTCCCTACTAAAGAAGTCAGACAAAAGTATCACCTAAGCTTAAATGAAGTTTATGTCTCAAATGAATCACTGATATCCTATAAATCAAATAAGTACTCCGTTCAAAAGAAATTTATCGGACTTAAAGTGGGATTAGTGGTCATTAGAGATGAACTTCACATCTATTATAACAATAAAATCATCGCTTTACATAAAATAACTGGACATTTATTAAATATTAAGAAAGAACATCATTTAACTTATCAAAGACATCGGCGTGATGAAGACATCACGCAAACAAATGAAATCATTCTAAATGAAATGAGGCATATAAACTATGATTAACGATGTATTAGAACAACTAACCTATTTGAAATTAAAATCAGCCTATACCTATTTAAAAGAGCTGCACATCAGTGATGAGATCACACCTACTGAATTAAAGGGTATCTATAAAATACTTAATAGAGAGGTTCTAGCAAAAGAAGATAACAACAAGCTCTATAATGTGAAAGTCGCAGGATTCCCGTTTTTAAGAACACTTGATGACTATGACTTTAGTTTCCAACCAACCGTCAAGGAAGAAAGGATTAGAGCCATCGCAACATCTAACTTCTACGATGAAGCGATTAATATCGTCTTTGTAGGAAACCCAGGTGTCGGTAAAACACATCTGGCTATCGCGATTGGTTATTCTGTAGCAATTAGGAGAAACAGTGTTTACTTTATAAAGTTTAATAAACTAATTCTAACGTTAAGAAATGCTTATCATGAAGGAAGCTTTGAAAAACGTGTCAGACACTTTTTCAAATATAAAGTATTAATTATAGATGAGGTCGGCTTTAATGAAATAAGCCCACTGGAAGCAAAGCTATTCTTTCAACTAATTGACCTAAGGTATACAAAGAAATCGACTCTATTTACAAGTAATATGACATTTGATAAATGGCCTCAAATATTAGGACAAGATGAAATGATCACAAAAGCCATTCTTGACCGGATACTCCATCATTCATATTTGTTTAACATCTCAGGCCCCTCTTATAGAATTAAAGATAAACTTAAGATCAACAGAACTGAGGAATCTTAGATGCACACTTTTGAGGAATCTTATATTGACATTTATA
>CAYJDZ010000215.1:0-2222 GCA_964368955.1 uncultured Mariniplasma sp. | reverse complement strand
ATAAGCAGGTTGTACTTTTAGAGGTAGATAAGCCTGTAAAAAGAGAATTGAATCGCTTAAAGCAAAAAGAAAAAAGACAAAGAGATAGAATAAAAAAACACGGAGTCATTTCACTTAATTACTTGGAGGAGATTGGAGTGCAAATTCCAGTTTATGATAATTATGAATGTGAAAAATCAAGAGAGTTGAAAGAATTAGAAATTAGAAATCTTAGAATGAAATTATATGGGGCAATGAGAATTTTAACTCCAAGACAGAAAGAAATTTTAACAATGAGGTATTTTGAAAACAAAACGTATAAAGAGATTTCAAATGAGTTAAATATATCTGTTAGGGCTATAAGAACTCATTTAGCAATAAGTCATAAAAAAATGAGAAATTCTATTGAAAATGATGAAAATTGGACTGTTTAACAATTATTTTTCAAGAAACCTTAGCACTTTTTAAAAAAGGCGTACCTTAATAAGTAGAGGGGTATAACACAAGGAAGAAATGAAAAATAATTTAGGAGGATAAATGAGAAGCGTAAAAGAAGGTAAATACACAATAAGAATTTATGACAAGGATGTTTTAAAAAAGATAAATGATTCTTATAAAGAAATGAGCTCATTCTTTGGATCTATAAATTCATTTCTTACTAGATGCCTTGAGCTTGGTCTTGTAGAAATAAGAAATCAATTATCTTTAGATTCAGGGGATAAGACTATTCAGTACTTGGACAAGATTAATTCTATATCAAAACAGCTCAACATAATTTCAAAAGCACTTAAGGAAAAAACTGTAGATGACATAGTAAAAGGTGAAATTGAGAAAAGAAGCTCTTCATGCCTTTATCACATGGTTTTAAATTTAAGTAAAGGAACTCCATTATCACAAAAGGAAATTGAAGAAGGGTTATATGATTTCATGCCAGAAAGATTTCAAGAAGAAATGCTTGATCTAATGGAGAAGATGAGATGAGTACACCTAATGTAAATTTCTTTATAAGTTATATTCCTAGTCTTAAAGGTGAAGCTGATACCTTGAAGGGAAAGCTCAATTTTGAAAAGAGAAATTTTTATACTGCAAAAAGCTCATATAACTTTGTAGATTACATAGAGAAGGGAAGTAAGGAGAAAATAGACTTTATTGATTATTCAGGCAATCAAGAAAAAAGTGAAGGAATATTTAATCAGGAGGGATTAATGGATAAAGAAGATATTAAAATCTTAAAAGATAGTTTAAGAAATACAGATAGTCCTATATGGCATGGACTTATATCTTTTGAGGAAAAGTTTGGGGAAATGTTTTGTAATAACTATGAAGATGCATATGAGCTTATGGATAAAGAGTTTCCAAAATTTCTAAAAAATGCGGGATTTAAAAAAGATAACATAACATGGTTTGCAGCACTTCATGAGAATACTGATAATAGGCATATTCACTTTTCATTTTTTGAAAATACCCCTATAAGACAAAGGCGAAATAGAAAAGGATCTTTTTATTCTCATGGACCAGTTAGCATGTTTTCAATTGAAAGAGCAAAGAGAGATATAGAACTAAAACTTACTGATTGGAACATAAAAGTCAAAAACTTAAGAAATGATCTTATTTCTGAAACTAATGACTATTTAAAAAATAAATACAATATGCATTCAAGTATTTATAGAAGTATACGAGAGCTTATGATTGTATTTCCAAAAACTGGTAGAACAAGTTATGGAAGTGAAAATATAAAACCACTTCATGATGACATTAAGAAAATAGTAGATATGGTTGTGAAAAAAGACCCTAAAATCTCACAAGTTTTTAATAGCTACATTCATATTTTAAAAGAAAAAGATAAAGCAATTATTGATGTTTGTAGAAAGAACAATGTTGATCCAGAAAAGCATTTACTATTTAAAACCCACTATGAAGATATTTATAGAAGGCTTGGAAATAAAGTGATAGAATCATTGTTTTATATCAAAAAACTCAACAATAAGCTCGAAAATGACAATATTAAAGCAAATATCAAGAAAAGAATGGAAAAATCTAATAGATCAAAAATATGGGATGAAGCATTAAGGCTTAAGATTAAACTTCAAAATGAGACAGTAAGATGCTTTGAAGAGTTTATAAGAAAGATGGATCAAGCAAAGTTTAAAAGATTAGTAGAAGAGGGATTTATAGAGTTATGAGAGTATTGAAGAATTTGTTTATCTGGATATTTATATTATCGATTTCATACGCAGCAGGAT
>CAYJDZ010000214.1:0-2233 GCA_964368955.1 uncultured Mariniplasma sp. | reverse complement strand
CTCTTTAAAAAAGTAATAGATGTATATTGCATAAAGTCCATTCAAAATAGCTTGTATTAAAAATATCTTGCGATATGAATCGATATTAAATAGATTAATCATGACAGGGTTTGTTCCTAAAAAACCACCCATATAATAACCTATCGAACCACCTAAAGTCATTGCTGCTGCAGCATAAGCTAAATGTTTAGCTCTATCTTTAAGTTCAGAAATTTCAATAACATGGCTGATTAATAAAGTGGATGCTGCTACAGCACCTATGCCGCTTAAAAATCTAAATGCTATCATTAAATATTGATTTCCAATATAGGCAAAAAAGAATTGTCCAATACTATAAAACAAAAGACCAATGACGATATATTTTCTTTTTTTTCCTGAATCTCCTAAAACTCCCCAAATAGGTCCACCAATCATTAATCCAAAACTCATGGCCGCAAAAAAAACACCAAACATGTAATCTTTTATCTCTAAACTTCTAACAAATGATGGTGTTACTGGATGACCTAAATTATGAACAATACCTTGAATTAAGAAGAAAGATAGAGTTAGAATAATTGTTTTTTTCATGTTGCCTCCATTACGCATTTAAAATCAGTCACTTTAAAAAAATGAGCATAACTCATTTTTCATTTACTTAAATGCTTTTTATAACTCTGATCAACTAATTCTGCTAAATCAGATAGCTGATGAGATTCATTGATTACTTTTAAATCAATTCTCGATAAATTAGACTCGATAAAAACATTTTTATCATTAATTAGTCTATCTTTAATGATGTTTGGATTATCATTTCTTAATTTCATCCGTTGTTCTCTTAGTTTTTCACTTGATTCAACAAAAACTACAAACGCATCTTTATCTAATTTATCAATTAGAGTATTCGCCCCATTAGGATCTACGATGACTATCCCTTTTTTATGAACATCTTTTTTTTGAATACCATATAAATTACCATGATATTTTGTGACTTCAAAAAATGCATCTTTATTTTCTAATTCTAGAAAATCTTTTAAGGAAACAAAATGATAGTCGATATCGTCTTTTTCATTTCCTCTTTTAGCTCTAGTTGTTGTTGTGATACATTTTTGATATCCATAATGATTATATAAGAGTTTTGCTAACTCAGTTTTTCCACTTGCACTTGCTCCAACACATACGATCATTTATTTACCTCTGATTTCTTTTTGTTATGACTTCCTTATGATATTTTAACATGAAATACTCAGGTATACCATAATTTACTTTGTAATTTTATTGTATCTACTCAATTTCCACATAAAAACTTAAAATCTCGTCAAACTCTGTTTTCAGACAATAAAATCTGCCTAACCTTGAGCTTTGATCAGTATCAAAAAAGATTTCTTGTGCGTCATATGTGATAATTTCATAATCATCATTCATATAAGTAATTCTTATCGCTTTTTTATCATATATGCTTGCTTGATCAACATATAGATATTTATTAAATTTGATAGCATTTATTTTACTGATGATATTTTCTATGTCTGATTGATCAATCTCTTTTAAAACAGTGATTTGAATCTCGTTAGCAAATATTTCGGTATAGACTATATCTACACTACTAATTTGGTTTGATTCATGCATATAAACATAATCATGCGTCTCTTTACATCCAACTAAAAAAGTTGAAGCTATAACTAGTATAATAAAATATAATTTACGCATATTTAAAACCTCCTAGACATTAAATCACAGATACTAAATTATTTATTTTTTTGCATGTCCTTTTGGGTTTGTGATCTGATTTACGATCCTTTGAGTTTCATCAATATCATATGCTTGTCCTGGACCTAAGATCATGTTACCATTTAGGATTTGGCATTTCACAACTAGAAAATCCATCTTGAAAAGCATGGTTGCCATATCGCCAAATTTATCAAAAAACACGCTTTCTATTGCTTCATCCTTTATGTTTAATATAGTTTTAATCGCATATGAAAGCCTTTTTCTAAAGAAAATATTATTTGCTTTTGTTTCATCTTCAATAAACATAATACTTGCATTAGAACAGTGGCTTAAGTTTTCAAAATGCTTTGCTATCTTACTGATGAGAAAATAATAATCCCCTTCATATTTTACAAAAGGTGCATATGAAGTATATGGCATTTCTTCAATGGTTTTTGTAGCAATGATGACTGATTTAAATGAAGTTGTAAATGTATTTAGTTGTAGCTGTACTTTTTCTTTATGATCGTTCATAATAGTCCAATAC
>CAYJDZ010000213.1:0-2268 GCA_964368955.1 uncultured Mariniplasma sp. | reverse complement strand
CTTAGTAGATGGTTTAAAAGAAGAATTCGGTATTGACCCATCTGCAGTATCAGCAGCTCCATCTGCAGCAGCTGCAGAAGTTGAAGAAGAACAAACAGAATTTGACGTAATCCTTAAGACTTTTGGATCTAACAAAATTGCAGTTATTAAAATCGTTCGCGAAGTAACTGGTCTTGGATTAGCAGAAGCTAAGAAATTAACTGAAACTGCTGATGCAGTAGTTAAAGAAAATGTCAAGAAAGAAGATGCCGACGCTTTAAAAGAAAGATTACAAGAAGCTGGAGCAACTGTTGAAGTTAAATAATATTTAATTCAAGTGAAGATTAACCTGAGCATAGTCCTCGGGTTTTTTCGCTGTTGAAAGGGGGCAACATGAGTCACTATTTTAAAGATGATGAAAACCTTAATCATGACATTAGAAAAAAGGAAATCTTAATTAATGGAACAAGACTAGATTTTTTTACAGATCGTGGTGTTTTTAGCAAAGAAAACCTAGATTTTGGTACGGAAGTGCTTTTAAAACATGTAGAAGTCAATCAAGATGTAAAAACGATGATTGACATGGGATGCGGATATGGACCTATAGGTATCTATTTGGCAAAAACATATCCAAGCGCACATGTCTTTATGGCTGATGTTAATCAAAGAGCTGTTGATTTAGCACGACAAAATAGCGTGTTAAACCAAGTTTCTAATATAACAATCATGAAAAGCGATCTATTTGATCAAATCAATCAAGAAGTAGATTTCATTGTTACAAACCCTCCCATTAGAGCAGGTAAAGAAATTATATTTAAACTCTATGAACAAGCGTATCTTCATCTGAACACTGGTGGATTATTTTATTGTGTCATTCAAAAAAAACAAGGCGCACCATCAACTTATTCTAAAATAGAATCATTATTCTCTAATTGCACAGTTATCGCAAAAGAAAAGGGATATTGGGTTCTTTTAGCAAAAAAGCAGTAAAATTCATTGACTATTTGCAATATTTATGATAATATATTTAAATGCATAATGTTGTTTTTTTACGCAAAAAAACAATTAAAATACGTAATTTCCAAATACGATAGGAGTGTGGAATATGGAATATCGTGACGTCAAATACGGTAAAAAGGCACAACGCAGAAATTATTCTAAGATGCGTTATGACATTGATTTACCAGACCTCATAGAAATACAAACGAAATCATTTAAGTGGTTTATTGATGAGGGTATAAAAGAGTTGTTAGAAGATATTTCGCCCATTGAAGGACATAATGGAGATTTGAAGTTATATTTTGAAGAACACTATTTGAGTGAACCTAAATATAGCGTACAAGAATCTAAAGTTAGAGATGTCAATTACGCGAAACAACTTTCTGCCCGTGTGAAACTTGAAAATGCTATAACTGGAGAAGTTCGTGAAAACGTCGTTCTCATGTGTGAAATCCCATATATGACACCATCAGGGACTTTTGTCATTAATGGAGCTGAACGTGTTGTTGTTTCACAAATAATTCGTTCATCAGGAGCGTATTTTACAAGTGAACTAGATAAAAAATTAAATCAAACGAAATTTTCTGCTCAAGTGATTCCAACTCGTGGTGCTTGGATTGAATATGAACTAGGATCTAAAAACATTATGTACGCTAAGTTGGATCGATCTAAAAAAGTTCCAATGACAACGATGATGCGTGCATTAGGCTTTTCCAAGAAAAAAGATATTTATGAAGTCTTTGGAAAATCTATATTAATGGATGCAACTTTTGATAAAGATGAAACGAAAAACAGCGATGAAGCAATCATTGATCTATATTCAAAACTTAGACAAGGCGAAAAAGTTCCTGCAGACGCTGCTAGAGAATTTGTTCGTATGCGTCTTTTTGAACGTCGTCGTTATGATTTAGCTGCTGTTGGTCGTTATAAATTCAATAAAAAATTAGATGTTTTACAAAGAATTGAAGGACAATACACAGCTACTGATATTATTAATCCAGAAACTGGTGAAGTTTTAGTTCCAAAAGAAACTAAAATTACACAAGAAATCATACAAATATTAAGTAAAAATCGTCATGTGCTACGTAAGGAAGTAATTCCAAAGGAAGAATCATTACAAAATGAAACTCCTGCTGAAATTCTAGCGATTCGCCTTCCTGATGGAGGAGATGAACTTTATACGAAAGAAAATATCATTAACTTAAGAACTGGTGAAGTTTTAGTGGGTAAAAACACTGAAATTAACGAGGAAGTTTTTGCTATATTAAGAAGAAATCGTCAATCTTTAGA
>CAYJDZ010000212.1:0-2275 GCA_964368955.1 uncultured Mariniplasma sp. | reverse complement strand
CTTCAACACTATCTACTTCAAATACAATATCTTTCAGTTCTTTATTTGCATACTCAATTAACTTTGGTATGTTCTCCTCAGGTATAGCAACACCATGCGCCATATCATGTCCTTCGACATAATCACACAAACCGCTACCCCTTAAAAAGTCCATTAGTGAATCAAAATCACCATTCATTTTTCCACGTCCGCTACCTGCATAAATGGTCTTTCCATTCTCGTTGCGGGGACGTAGCACAAGAACTGGCTTTTTATATTTTTTAAGTAACTCCATCGCTACTAATCCTGTTAGTGTTGAAGGAACTGTTACTTCATCATCTTTTGAAATCTTAATAATAAGTAATTGATTATTTGCAGAACCATCAGCATCAATTCTGTCACTGAGGAAAGTCATACATTTTAACTTCTCTCGGTTTTGACGCTCTTTAACATTATAAGAAACTCTCGCTACATAATCATAGAATGATTCAACACGTTCATTCCCACCATATACAGTTTTTACTTCTTCGTCAATTGAAGTTTCAATGAATCCACGGAATAATTCTCCTTTATCAAAATCACTACCGAATCTAATAACACCATTAATAAGAGGCGCAATATAAAATGCTATATCTATCTTGTTTGGATGTTCTGGGTCACTTAAACTATATTCCTGTTTTGCAAGAAGTGCTTTTAACATTGGATTCTTAATATTGTTAAGTCCTTTATAGATTATATAGTTATTATCAAGATTCTTCGTATCCATCATATCTGCTATTAGACCCAATGCGGCTAAATCAGCATAATCTTGGAATATCAAAGGGAATTCTTCTTGGAAGTGAATATTAAATGCCTGTACTGTTTTATAAACAACACCAGCACCACTAAGATTTTTATTCTTAAAGTTTGGTGAAATCTGGTTATTAACAATAATAACATTCTCAAATCTATTAATAGTTTGCATATTGTGATGGTCAAGAATAATAACCTTTCTTCCTGTATTAGAAAGTTGTTCTTGCTCATCAAATTGCATTGAGCCCGCGTCTGGTATAATAACGTAATCGGCATCAATAGGTATCGTATTTAAAATAACTCCATGTTCTTTGCCATCATGAAGTCTATATTCAATTTTACATTCTGGAAATAATCGTTTAAAAAACTGATAAAATATCGCTGAGCTAGTCATACCATCCACGTCACTATCGACCTGTAGGAAAAACTTTTTGCCCTCTTTAAAACCTTTGTATAATTCATTTATTGCTTCATATATATTATCGAGATTACCAAAGTATTCTTGATCTTCAAGTCTCGGTCTCTCAATAAAACTTTTTGTGTTTGTAATACCTAATGAAAGTAAATATTCACCGATGTAACTATCTACACCTAATTTAATCGCATTAGACTTTAATTTGTATTTAATCATCTTCTCTACCTCTTTAGTCTATAGCGTACAAGTTCTTCAAAGACTGCTTTGCCTTTATCAGCTGGAGAGTCTTTATACCCCAATAGATTTTCTGTATCTATAAGTATGCTTACTTTAAAGTAAGTCTTTAAAACAGAAATAATTTTTTCGTATTCTTCAAGTTTCGCTTTCATTTCCTCTTTTGTTGTATAGTCTTTGTCATAAGCCAACATAACTTCTTCAGGCTCGAGCTCCAATAACAAATCAAGTTGATCAAGTGTAATTTTCTTACCAAGAGTTGCCAATCCGATATTATTGCCAGGATAAAATCCTTCCATCTTCATTACTGACTTCTCGCCCTCGAAAATAACTACCATTTTCTTTCTTCTGATAGTGTCCGCATTTTGATGAAATCCCCATAAGAATTTTCCTGTTGGATGCGACAATATATCAGCACCATGTTTTAACGGCATATATTTTGCTGGTGCGTCAGGATTTAAAAATCTTCCACGAATACCAATCAAATTGCCTTTATTATCATAGTTTGGTATAGTAATTGCGTTATGAATAAAGTCATAACCAATTCCAAACTTACGCATAGCTCCTTCACTAATTCCTTCTTCAAGCCATGAAGCACAACCATCTGGATTGAAATTATATCTATTTAATATTTCTGGGTTAAGAATTGTAACTGTTTTTGTATCTTCAATTTCTTGTTGAGTAAGTTTTTTTAAGTATTCAAGGTCTTTATATATTTCAGAACTAATTTGTTCATTAGTATCTACACCTGTTAATTTTATTGCTTGTCCAACTGATAAATTCACGCCACGAAGATTATTCATCTTTTGAAGTAATGTGAATATATCGAACATATCTTTACACTGAGTATAGCAT
>CAYJDZ010000211.1:0-2280 GCA_964368955.1 uncultured Mariniplasma sp. | reverse complement strand
GAAATCGGTTATAAATGGAATTCTATTGGTAGAACAAGAGATGGTAAAACTTACTATCAAGCAACGATTCCTGCTATCTATTCTCCAAGCTTTTATGAAAGTCGTCTAGATTGGATGAAACAACGAGAACAAATTTTACTACCCGTATTTTCTAACCCTGATTTTTTAGACGCAATGGAACGTTTAACCAATAGCGCAGAGAAATTCGATGTAAGAGACGAGCTTTATAAAATAAGTGCTCCAACGCTCATTATTGCTGCAGATGAAGATTATTTGACACCCATGAACAATCAAAAATACTTACATGAACATATTAAAAATTCTGATTTAGTAATTCTGCCTGGAGTAGGTCATGCATCAATGTATGAAAAACCAATGCTGTTTGTAACCCTAGTTTTGGGATATATAAATGCTAAACAAACCAAGTATAATATATAGGAGGAAATGATTCATGGAAAAAAGAAAAATTGTATTGAAAAATGGTGAAGTCTATCACTATGTAGAACAAGGTCAAGGTGAAAAAACACTTCTATTAATTCACGGTAATTTTTCATCATCACTCTTTTTTACACCTATGTTTGATCGTCTGCCAAAAGACATCAAAGTGATTGCTCCAGACTTAAGAGGATTTGGTGATTCAACGTACTACCGCAGGATTTCTAGTTTGAATGATTTAGCTGAAGATTTATATTTATTTATGCAGGCTAAAGACATTAAAAAAGTTGATGTCATCGGTTGGTCATTAGGTGGTGGAGTTGCTTTAGAACTAGCAGCAAACCATCCAGAAATGGTTGAACATTTAGTCTTAATTAATTCAACGACACACAGAGGATATCCTATCTTTAAAAAAGATAAAGATGGCAAAGCGTTAGTGGGTCAAGTTTATGAATCTGCAGATGAAATGGCTAAAGATCCAATTCAAATTCTACCTCTATTAAAAGCACAAAAAGAAGGCAATTTTGATTTTGTTAGCTACATCTTTGGAGTTACTATTTATACAGTTAAAAAACCATCTGAAGAAGATAATAAACTTTGGATTAGTGAATCTTTGAAACAAAGAAATTTAGCAGATGCAGACTGGGCACTTGCTAACCTTAATATGTCAGATCAACACAATTTATACAATGCAGGAACAAACAAAATATCAAGAGTAAAAGCGCCAGTTCTTCATACGTGGTCAACTAAAGATATTACAGTTCCAGAGTATATGGTTCAAGAAAACATTAAAGCATTGAAGAAGCGATCAAAACTCATTGTTTATGAGAACTGTGGACACTCACCTTTGGTAGATGTTCCTGATCAATTAACAAAAGATATTTTAGAATTTATCAATAACTAAAGGACTATGTCCTTTTTTATTAGGGAGCTATTTATGAAAATTAATAACATTGAATTATTTGTAGAAGATTTAGGAAATCCAAATGGTGAAGTCATCGTTTTTTTAAATGGTGTAATGGCATCAACCAATAGTTGGTATAAAATTATCGAACCCTTTATTTGTGCAGGATATAGAATCATATTACACGATTTCAAAGGCCAATTAAAATCAGACAAACCAAGTGGACCCTATACGTTTGAACAACATGCAAAAGAGACCATTATGATTCTCGATCGTTTGAAGATTAAGAAGGCTCATTTTGTAGGAACAAGCTATGGTGGAGAGGTCGCTTTAAATATTGGATTTAGATATCCTTTATATGTAGAGTCATTGGTCATAATTGACTCAGTCAGTGAGACAAATAAAGAGATGATAGATGAGATCAATAGCTGGATTAATCTATGTGAAAAAAAAGATGGATATGCTTTTTTTTGGGGTATGGCAAAAAGTATTTATGGGCCTAGTTTTATGAAAGAAAATAAAGCTTTTTTAGAACAAAGAGCACAAGCAACTAAACACATTCATCCAAGTTATTTTGAGGGACAAATCATCCTTTATAAAACGTTTAATGATGATGTCTATATGACGAATCGTTTAAACGAAATAAAGGCGCCTACACTGGTTATTTGCGGTTTAGATGATATCTTGAAACCACCTAAGTTCTCTAAATTGATACAAGAAGAAATCGTTGGTAGCAAACTTGTTTTATTAGAAGATTGTGGGCATGTAGCAATCTTTGAAAAAACTAATGAGATTATTGAACTCATAAAAAACTGGGTTGCCTAGGCTCTGCATAAGATGAATCAAATAAAGAATACAATATAAATTATTTTCTGTGAATTAACAATTAGGGAAAAAAGAGTAATTTACTTAATGCAATTATTAACAAAGAAAAGCAATAT
>CAYJDZ010000210.1:0-2280 GCA_964368955.1 uncultured Mariniplasma sp. | reverse complement strand
GTGTTGAAGTTAAAAATATTATTCCGCCAAAAGAAATTCGTGAAGCAATGGAAAAACAAATGCGTGCAGAACGTGAACGCCGTGAATCAATTCTAATTGCTGAAGGTAAAAAGCAAGCAGCTATTCTTACTGCTGAAGGTGAAAAAGCCGCTAACATTCTTGAGGCTGAAGGTAAAAAAGAAGCAGCTATTCGCGAAGCTGAAGGACGTGCAGAAGCAATTTTAAAAGTACAACAAGCTACAGCTGAAGGTTTAAAATTAATTAAAGATGCTGCCGCTGATAAAGCTGTTCTTACATTAGAAGCTTATAAAGCGATGGAAAAAGTTTCACAAGGTCAAGCAACTAAGATAATTATTCCTTCAGATATGCAAGGTATCGTAGGTTTAGCAAGTGGTTTAGTTGAATCATTAAAAGATCCTAAATCAACAAAATAATTTAACTTGATATTAAAAAAGCTGATTTCACATTGAATTTTAATAAGTAAAGAGTTAGTAGACACAAAAAAAACAATTAATGAAAGTCCAGTTCAAAACGATATTGAATTGGGCTTTTATATTTTAAAGCACAAGCTAATCTTGTTTGGTTATAATATTTTACATAATCACGAATCAATTTGTGAATATCGGTTGAGTTTCTCATGTTGAAATCAACCCACAATTCATCTTTGATCCATCCATTAATTGATTCCAGAATCGGATTATCTGTTGGTGTAGCTATTCTTGACATTGACCGTTTTATGTTATAATGTAATCGAGCATTAAATGCTCTTGAGGTGTATATTGAACCTTGGTCCGAGTGCAGAATCGTAACCTGGTTATTATACCCTCTTTTTTGTTTGGCTATAAGAAAATTATTTAAAGCCATAAAGTGATTCTTAACTCCATTACCGTTTTGACTTATTCTTAAGTCATAAGCTACTATTTCATTGTTGAAAAGATCTAAGTAAATAGTCCAGTCATATTTTTTACCCAGAAGTGAAATAATTGTTGTATCTGTACATACCTTTTCAAATGGTCTAACACAATTAAAATCATTACCTAATAAATTAGGGTAGTATATATGTTCCTCTCCAACCTTTTTAAAAGTTCTTTTTCTTACGATAGATGTTATTTCTAACTCCTTACAGCACTTATGACATAACCAATCACTAAATATCCATCCCGTTCCTTTCCTGATGTTAGCCGCTAAATTTCTGTATCCATATATCTTATGCGATTCATGCATCGGGATAATCAATCGCTTTAATTGCTCCCGGTTTTGTTGATAACTATTAAGCTTGCCTTTTCTTGATAACCATTTATAGTATCCGCTTCTAGACACTTCCACACACGTGCATATCGTCTTTAGGTTGTATCCTTTAGATAGTTCTTCAATTATTTCGTATTCTTTTTGGATTGTCTTTTTTGTTTTATAAGCCTCACCTCCTCGGTTGTATAACCTTTTTTTAATCGCAGATTTTCAATCTTCAACTTCAATATTTCATATTCTAATCGTTCTTTCTCTGTCAGTTCTTTTCTTCTTGAGTATTTTACTAATGGATTCCCTGGTTTGCGTTTGTTTTCTAATGCTTCTATTCCGCCTTCTTGATATCTCTTTACCCATATACTAAGCATTCCTGCCGATATCTTATTTTCTTCTGCTAATTGCCTTAAACTAATCTCTCCTGATATGATTAATCTTACATATTCATATTTTGCTTCCTTACTCCAATATTTGTTTGTTCCACCTTTTGGTCTTCCCATCCTTCTTTCCACCTTTTTTGTGATTTTTTTTCGTGCCTCTTTTGCTTTTTGTTGATAACTTCGTTATCCAAAAAGCTTCTTACTCATAAATATATTATAATCTTTACCTAATAGAAAAAGATGCTAGTATTTCACATAATGTTTTTTATGTGTCTACTAACATCTTATCATTACAATTTCACATTGAAATCAGCTTTTTATTTTAAATGTTTTAAAAATCACATTTTTTAGGTGTTCTTGGAAATGGAAGAACATCTCTAATATTATCAATACCAGTAACGTACATTATCATTCTTTCAAGACCCATACCAAAGCCAGCGTGTTTACAACCGCCATATTTTCTTAAGTCTTTATACCACCATAAATCTTTATCATCAATTCCTAATTCTGCTATTCTTTTTTCTAGATAATCAAGCCGTTCTTCTCTTTGAGATCCGCCTATCAATTCTCCTGAACCAGGAACTAATAGATCCATCGCAGCTACAGTTTCAAAATCATCGTTCATTCTCATATAAAACGCTTTGATCTCTTTAGGATA
>CAYJDZ010000209.1:0-2296 GCA_964368955.1 uncultured Mariniplasma sp. | reverse complement strand
CTTTAAAAGAATCCAGTGTTTCAGTGATAAGTGAAATTTGAAAAATTTAATACCTATAGCAGTATGGTAGAAGAAGAATAAGAAGATGAATAGTAGCATCCCTAAATACATCAAAGTCACCTAAAAAACGTTATATCAGCATTTAAGCCGTTTAGACAACCATTCATATGACTGAAGAACGCTAAATCGCTTAAAAGTTACTCTCGTCATTATATAACATACTCATCTTGATAATATGACTATGTTTATATAGGAAAGAAGGAATTAAATACCATTTTAATCATAACCATATATGAAACACAACGACGATTAAACATTCTATTTAGCTATTCCTAATTCTAATTGTGTTCGCATAATATATATTATGTAAACCATTGTATATGACCGCAACTGCGCTATTTATAGATTTAGTGTGGATATGTTGCTAACTGACTTATCTTCTTATTTTGACCTTAAGGTTGCATGTTGACTCTAAACCCTTTGTTTAGGGCTTTTTTTATGTAATGAATTGATGATACGTTTAAACTTCATGTGTGATACAATATAAATGGTGATAATATGAAGAAAAAAACTATAGTAGTCATCTTTACAGGTGGCACAATATCCATGGAACGCAATCAAAATACGAATAAAAGCCAGATCATTGACAACCAGAATGAGCTCATAGCTACCATATCAAACGAGATAAAACATATTAATTTAGAGACTCACTTTTTCTCGTTAAAACCCTCTCCGTCGATAACGCCGTCTGACATGTTTGAACTTGCTAAGCTTACCAATACTCTTCTTAAAGAGTCCAGAATCGATGGCATAGTCATCACACATGGAACAGATACCTTAGAGGAAACCGCATATTTTCTAGACTTATTTCTATCTTCTTCTAAGCCAGTCGTTTTCACAGGATCAATGAGATCTTTTTCTGAGCTAGGCTTTGATGGTTTAAGCAACCTTGTTTCATCTATTTTAGTTGCTGCAAATATCAAATCAAAAGATAAAGGTGTCTTAGTTTGTTTAAATGATGAGGTCAATACAGCATCTGAAGTCACTAAGTCACATACCCTTTCATTAGATACATTCAAGTCTTTAGAGTTTGGACCTATCGGAATTGTTGAACAAGAAAACGTTATTTATACAAGAAGAGCTCCTGATTTAAGAACAGTTATTGCTCCTGATTCTATTGAACAATCTGTAGAAATCATAAAAGTTGCTGCTGGTACAAGTTCACTTATACTAAACTTTCTAATTGACAGCGGAATTAAAGGGATTGTTATTGAAGCGCTTGGACGTGGTAATGTTCCTCCACAAATGGTTCCTGGTATTAAAAAAGCTATCGAGAATAATATTCCTGTAGTCTTAACATCAAGATGTCCTAAAGGTAGAGTCTTAGACAACTATGGTTATGAAGGTGGTGGACATCATCTAAGAACACTTGGTGTCATATTTACTCATAACATCAGTTCTCACAAAGCTAGAATCCGTTTGATGCTTGTCTTAGGTTTAACAAGAAATCTTAAAGAGATTGAGTCGTATTTTTAATCTATGCGGGACATTTTGAAATACATTCAACATCCAAAAATAAAAAATGCTTTTTCCATTATCTTGTTTATCTGTGGTTTGTTAGGCATATTTCTAGAAATTATAAGATCTGTTTCTTCTCAAAATTTTTTTGAATCTATCTTATTAACCTCATTGTATTTCACGACACAGTCAAATTTTTTATTCACTCTTTTTGCACTATTTCTTCTTTTAAAATTTGAAGATAAAAAATGGTTCAAATACTTTGCTTTTATTGCATTTATGAATATGTTTATAACTGGTAGTATCTTTCATATATTACTTGTTGGTTATGTTGATCATGTTGGTTTTATCCAACACTTATTGCACACAATTAACCCAATTTTATTCATCGTTTTCTACTTCTTTTTTTATCAACAAAAATTGACAATTAGTAGGTTTTGGATTGTATTAATTTACCCCTTATTTTACATGCTTACTGTTTACCTTATAATAGAACCTTTATTGGGAAATATGCTATCGAATTTATTGCCTAATTTTTATAGTGCACGATATGTCTATCCCTTTCTAGATCCAAGAGTTTATGATCATGGTGTTCTTGGTTTAATTGGTTTTACTACAGGTATTCTAGCACCAATTATGATGTTGATTTCCTTACTTATTATTTGGATTAAAGCAAAAGTTGATCAAGAAATATTATATAAAATTGCAAAAAAAAAGCTTAAGATTTAGTTAAAATTCTTAAGCTTTTTTGTTGTTTTGTATCTATTATATCTTATTT
>CAYJDZ010000208.1:0-2297 GCA_964368955.1 uncultured Mariniplasma sp. | reverse complement strand
GTATATTGACAAAGTATTAAGCCATATATAAAACCTAAAAATCAGGAAAATAACAAAAAATAATACAGGCACACATCAAGTGTTCCTGTTTTATTAATGAATGGATATCATGTAAACGTTATCATCACAAAAGCTTAAGCGAAATGCTTGACAAGCTTCTATTTATGTTATAATGACTCCATAAAGTGTATTGCTCATAAGGAGTAAAAAAATGAATAATGAAAATCATATTTGTCAAGAAAAGATAGACCTTTTTTATACGCGAATCAATGAAAACAAAAAGAAACCTGGACCACTCATGCCAACATTACATGATGCTCAGACCATTTTTGGCTATATCCCTTTGTCTATACAAAAGATTATTAGTGAAGAGCTCAATGAAAGTGTTGCTAAAATTAACGGTGTCGTTACTTTTTACGGCAATTTTTCGATTACGCCAAAAGGAGATCATATTGTTAGTGTTTGTCTAGGAACTGCCTGCTATGTCAGAGGTTCAAAAAACGTGATGACAACCCTAGAAAAAGAATTAGGTATAAAAGATGGGCAAACAACTAAAGATAAAAAAGTTACTTTATGTTCGACTAGATGCATAGGAGCTTGTGGCTTAGCCCCAGTCTTTTCAGTTGATGATAAAATCTATGGAAATGCTTCAGTTAGTAAGGTAAGAGATACTGTTAAAGAATTGAAGGAAAAAACGAATGAAATTGCTTAAAATCATTGAAAAATATAGCTGTCGAGTGTATACGAAAGACTTAATTGATGATAGAGACATTCATTTTGCATTTTGTTCAGATTTAATGAGCGATGCACTCATTATCATGAATTCTGTTAAAGATGAGAGAGTTTTAGATCATGCTATTTTGATAACTGGTCTAGCAACCCAACAATCAATTAGAACAGCAGAAATGTTAGATGTTAATGTTGTTTTACTCGTTAGAGGAAAAATTCCATCTGAAAAAGTTGTGCGTCTTGCTATTGAATCCAATATTATTTTGATTGCTACAGATTATACAATGTTTAACACAAGTGGCATGATGTATCAAGATGGCATTAAAGGCATTAAATACGATATCCAATGGTAAAGCAAGAGCATCAAATCATTGCGAATAACTTTGAATTTGCAGGTAGAGCATCTTCTGATGTAAAAAAGAAATTGAAGTCCCTTGAATATCCAAAAGCACTTATAAAAAGAATCTGTGCTGCTTCATATGAAGCTGAAATTAATGTCGTGATTCATTCAGTGGGTGGATATATGACTTTTGAAATCAAAAGCGATCTTATTGAACTTAACTTTTATGATGATGGACCTGGCATTTTTGATATTGAGCTTGCGATGAAAGAAGGATACTCAACTGCGAATGAAACCGCACATATGAACGGTTTTGGAGCAGGAATGGGATTAACCAATATGAATAGATTATCAGATATCATGGAAGTTGTCTCAGATGAATTTGGTACCCATATAAGACTCATATTTATTACAGGTAATATAGATGAAAACAGTTAAAGATATTATAAATAGTGATTATCACCTATTAACAGAGCAATCTAGCGCAAGCAATCAGTTTAATTCGGTATATGCAACTGACCTTTTAAGCACCGCAATTAAACATATCAAACATCAAGAAGCCCTCATTACGGTGATTGCAACTCAAACAACCATATCGCTAGCTGTTATGTTAGATATTGAAGTAGTTGTGATTGCAGATAGCATTGAAGTTTCAAAGGATGTTCTTTCAAGAGCTAATCAAGAACACATCGCAATTCTATCAACCTCACTATTAACACATGAAATCATTATCGATTTATTCAAAAGAGGCCTTATATGAGATATGCATATGATCTACATATTCATTCTGTCTTATCCCCTTGTGCAGATGTCTTAATGACACCTAATAATATTTTTAATATGGCATCACTAAAAAAACTTGATATCATTTCAATAACTGATCATAATTCTATGAAGCAATTAGCTATATGTAATGAATTATCTATGAGTTATGATATGCTTTTTATTCCTGGTGTTGAAATAACAGTAAAAGAAAATTTTGATGTTCTATGTTATTTTAAAACAATAGAAGATGCGCTAAAGTTTGATAAAATCCTAGAAACATATATAGATAAAAAGCTATTTGATTCTATAGATTTGAGGGATCAAGAAATTGTAGATATTCATGATGAAGTTAAAGATATCTATCCCTATCTTCTCATTAATCCCTTAAGTTTAGGTATAAAAGATTTAATAGAACTCTTAAAAGAATTTAATCATATTTTAGTATATGCACATATAGATAGAG
>CAYJDZ010000207.1:0-2316 GCA_964368955.1 uncultured Mariniplasma sp. | reverse complement strand
ATTTTATAATCATCTTATCAATCACAAAATATGGTATTTCATAGATAATAAAATGCAATAACAAAAGTAAATATATCCATAATGAGTATAGAAAGTTGAATATGAAGTTGGGTAATGATCTGATGCCATATTTGATTAAATGCGTCATTAGGATGAAAAAATCTTTTATTCTACATATAAACCACTCGCAAAATCGAATGGCTTGGTTCCAAGTGAATCTTATGATGTGAAAAATTTTGATGAGTGTCCATTCAAATCCGCGATATACAAAGTGAAGTAGATCATAGATATAGGTAAGTATTTGTTTCAAAACATCCCATATAAATATAAGCACATGTTTTATGATATCTTTGATGAAAAGTAATATTTTCTTGATATATCTGAAAATTGGTTTTAACTTTGAATAAACCCACTGAATCACTTTCTTGATTGAGGAGAAGATAAGCGTACCTAATTTATTAAAAAAAATAAATATATGGATTAAGACATGATCCCATAAAAATAAGACACTTGCTCTTACACCTTTATAGATAGACTTTGCAATAACGGTAATTATGTGCGCTACTTTTTTGCCTACATTTATGATTGAATGAACTATATGACTAAAGATATAATCCCATAAAAATATGACGCTTGCCCTTACACCTTTATAGATAGACTTTGCCATAATGGTAATTATATGCGCTATTTTTTTGCCTATATTTATGATTGTATGAACTATATGGATAAAGATATGATCCCACAAGAACAGAGAACTATTTTTTATGCCTCGATAGATAGTGTTTCCGATAACAAAAAAAGCGCTCGCAATTTTCCGTCCAATAATTGCGATTATAGTAGCAATATTTATGATCATATTCCAAATAGATTTTGATATTGATCTTATTAGATTCATATCAGTTCCCCCAAGGATAGCGCTATAAATTAATCTTTGATTAATTATATCATATAAAGAAATTTAAAAAAAGATGCCTTAGCATCTGGTTTTAATATTTTATATGATAAATTCTATAATTTGATTGATGATGATATCTTGTTGCTCCTTAATTGAAATTGTTGCTTGGCCATCGTCTTTTTGTATCCCATACCAACCAAAACCAGCGTGATTGCCACCTTCGATATCAAATGAGACCGCATCATCTGGTAATAAAGAACTACTTTTAACTAGACTGCCCATATCTAAGACTAAGTCGTTAGCAGCAGTTATTAAAAGAACACGCTTATCGACTACTGATTGAATTGGATAGCTTGCAAGAAACACCATATCTGTTACTCTAACATCACCACTACTTATTATACTACCTACGGTTCCACCGAGAGAATGACCAATAACAACATTTTCTATACCACTTTTTATAAATCTAGTTGCATAGTTTGGAGTAAGTATTGCAAGATTAAATAATGTTTTGGCAATCGTTACATCATAGCCCTTTAAGGCAAGACTCACTGCTAAATACTGATAACTTTCAGGTTTAACTTTACCTCCAGGTATAATGATGATGTTTTTCAATGGATTATCAACAAAATAACTGATTTGATCAAAATCGTTAACAACTGTTATCTCATTTAAATTGAGGTCATCGATAGCTTGATTCATATCATCTAAGGCTTTATAAGATCCTCTAGTGTAAATAAATAAAACGCCTATTAACAATAGAAAAACTGATAGTATTGAAATGGAGAAAATCTTTAGTATTCTTTTTAGTTTTTTCAATCATTTACCTTCTTTTATATTTTAAGTGTTTAATATGTTTTTACCCCAAGAAACTGCTTGTTGTTTACAAATATCTGTTTGTTTTCCAACATCTCTTAAAGATAGTGCACTGATGAATTTGTTATATTTAAGAATAGACTTTTTTGCTTTTAATTCTGCTTTATTTGCTCCACCTTGGTGAGTATAGAAAAAAGCAATGTTTTTATCTTTTAAAATTCCTTTTTCTAACAATGTGCGAATAGGTGGGGTAAATGTGCCCGCCCAAATTGGTGATCCTAAAATAATAGTATCATAAAGACTTAAATCAACATCGATGGATGCTAACGTAGGTTTCTTTTTAAACATCACTTGTCCGCCACCAATAATATATTTTGAAAAACCTATAGATCTAATTTCTTGGGTTGGTTTAATTTCTAATAAGTCAATATTTAATTCTTTTTTAAGAGTTTGTGCAATTGTTAATGTGTGTCCTTCAAGAGAATAACAGATAACTAATGCTTTTAACATATTTTTTCCTCATTTTTATTTTTTAAATTCATTTTATTCGTAAGCTAAATAAATGCCTAGTCCACCCAAACCAACGTGTGCTGAAATAACTGGTG
>CAYJDZ010000206.1:0-2324 GCA_964368955.1 uncultured Mariniplasma sp. | reverse complement strand
TTGACGTTATCGAAACAAGCATTTTAGTTAGCTATGCAATTATTTTTTACATAGGACTAATGTGGTTAGATATTGAATTTAATGATTTGTTAAAATCACGAATATTTTATAACCTATCCTTATTATTGCCTTTTTATTTATTCATGCTAGCTTTCAATATATTTCTGGTTCTCACTTAAGGTTTGGCCTGTATAGGGTATTTCCAACACTTATTTTGGGAATCATACCCATTTTAATAGGGCTCTGTTAAATAGTATAAATGCTAATATAAGAATACCCAATAGTGTGCACGTAAGAATACCCAATTCTTATCACTAAAAGGTGTTCTTTTTTGATACAATAATCTCATAAGAGAGGCAGGTTATTGTATGACGAAAACAATCATAGAGTAAGTGAGACTTCTATAATTTATTTTTCGAATATAATCCCGTGTAATTAAACAGCCTAACAAAAACATAATTTAGGGCTGCGCAATTGTGTTAAAATAGGTTAGGCAACACAACGGAGATAATGAGATTTGAACTTTAACACTAAGAGGTGAATTTTAGAAGGGTGCGTAGATTTCTCTAGGGGTGCGTAATTGTATCAAAATAGGTCAATCAACACATATAAAAAGCATAGGTTTGATACAATAAAGCGATTCACTAATCGCCCTAGTATCAGGCCTTTTTTTATTGCAGATAAGGGAATTAATCCCTATATTCCCAAACTTATAGTGGATTTGAATGATTTTTAAGGGTCAATAAATTCGACTTTATTATTCAGACAATAAACATTTACACGATTACCTAACTATTTACACGATTATATGAAATTGAAGTAAAAATCAGCTACTCGTTATTCTATAAGTTCAACTATATCTGAAATGTCACATGAAAGTGTAATATTCAAAGTAATGTAGCAAATTAATACGAATATCTACATATCGTCTCAAATTGATACGATTATTATTTTATCGTTTCAAATATATCAGCATCAAATTATTAATAAATAGTTGATTTACTCCAGTAAACGTTGTATAATACAATTAAGTGGAGGAAAAGATATGATTCTCACAATTTTAGATTTAAAAGAAAAGTATAAAAGTTATTCTGATATTAATGGGAAAATTAAAAGAGATGTTGCTAATAACATCTTATTTCCTGTTGTTAGAGGTATATATGAAACAAATAAACACACAAGTGGATATCTTCTTTCATCATTCATATATGGTCCTTCTTACTTGTCTTTTGAATATGCGCTCTCGTTTCATAATTTAATACCAGAAAAAGTAGTTTCTTATACAAATGCAACATATAATAAAAGTAAAAGTAAAGCATATAAAAATAAGTTTGGAGTGTTTTTGTATAGAGATGTTCCAAAAGATGCTTATCCTTATTTTATTAACGTATATGAACAAGATACGTATGCATACTTTATAGCAAGTCCAGAGAAGGCTATATGTGACATGTTATATATTTTACCGCCAGTAAAAAGCATTAAAGCGTTAAAATCTTTACTGTTTGAAAATCTCAGAATTGATATAAATGAATTTGGATCTCTAAATTTTGAAAATATTAAATTTTTAACTGGTAAATATATTTCTAATAATATTCAGTTTTTAAGAAAACTAATCGAAAGAGAGTATAAAAATGACAATAATTCAGCAAATGATTAATAAATATGAACCTAAAACTTTAGAAGACAAGAAAAATACAATTAAAGAAGTATTACAAGAAGTTGTTTTAGCAGGATTATCTAAAACTGATTTTTTTCAACACGCCGCTTTCTATGGTGGAACTGCGCTAAGAATCTTTTATGGTATTGAGAGGTTTAGTGAAGATTTGGATTTTTCATTATTAGTTAGTGATGAGTCCTTTGATATCAATAAATATTTTAAACCAATTAGTGATGTCGTTAATTCTATGGGATTGAATTTCCATATTTCTAAAAAAGAAAAAACTAATCAAAAAAACATAGACTCAGCTTTTATAAAAGGAAACACTAAAGAATCTTTTATGACCATTTATGCAAATAGTGAAGACTATAAACACATCATACACAACGAAAAAATAATTATTAAATTTGAAGTTGACATCAACCCACCACTTTATGCTACTACAGAGTTAAAATATCGTTTGTTGCCATTTCCTTATCAAGTTAGAGTATATGATAAAGAATCATTATTTGCCGGTAAAATTCATGCAGTAATTGCTAGAAGCTGGAAAAATAGAGTAAAGGGTAGAGATCTATATGATTATCTCTATTATTTGAGTCTTAATATAAAAGTTAATCTAAAACATCTAGATGCAAGACTGAAACAAACAAAGACCATAGATAAAGAC
>CAYJDZ010000205.1:0-2326 GCA_964368955.1 uncultured Mariniplasma sp. | reverse complement strand
GGATTTTGAATATTTGATAGAAATTCGTTAAATAATTCCATCTGAACACATCCTTATCTTGTTAGCTTGGGAAAAATAATAAAAAAAGATAAATAAAATAAATCATATAAAGTACTATGCAGTTACTAATATTAATCTTGTCAATATTATGAAGGTTGAGACTATGATGGCTATATCCATTTAAATATATTAAAAATAATCATACTCAATGTTTCATACCGTATATAATATGTGAAGTGTTTAGTCTTGCCGTTTCCTAGTTTTTATAACTGTCGGTTATCTTGCATGACTTAACATACAACTGTCGATTATCTTGCATGAGTTGACATCTAGTAACATACATAAGTGTGTTTTTTTCTTAGTGTTTTTAATAGTCGTTTTTTGCCTTAACTAAGAGGTAAACCGTTTATTTACCAATGTTCAACCTTAAGTGACTAATAAAATTGCCGTTTCCTAGTGTTTACAACTGTCGCTTATTCTGCATGACTTGACATAGAACTGTCGATTATCTTGCATGAGTTAACATTTGTCTTAGTTAAGCCAAGAAGTCACTCTTCAATAGACTAAATCCGAAGTAAACACTCTAAGATCCATGCTACAAATTTAAGATCAAAATGCTTCAATATTTGGTGGAATATGTCCTAAACATTTGTGACCCTTACCCTTAAGGTATGACTGTTTTTCTATACCCTAATGTTAGAACTGTCGGTTATATGTGTGTGATTATGCATGAGCTAACATTTGATGACATCAGAAAGTAGTGTTTTTTTCTTGAACTTTTCATAGTCACTTATTGTCTTAGCTAAAAGCACAACTCACTGTCATTTATATGCAAATATGTTTCCATATACAAGGTTGCCAATCATAATAATTTGCAATAATCAAGTGAATAATCGACTTTTCGTCTATATAGAGCTGTTATTGACCGTAAGCACTTCATAGAAAAGTACATATAAATGACAGTTCTACCTGGTGATTTTCATAATAACTGACAGTTCTACCCAAAGGGTGACAACTTTTATATATACGAATAATTCTAGTATTGCAAT
The DNA here is from genome assembly GCA_964368955.1 of uncultured Mariniplasma sp. Classification (GTDB taxonomy): domain Bacteria; phylum Bacillota_I; class Bacilli_A; order Acholeplasmatales; family Acholeplasmataceae; genus Mariniplasma. The sequence goes on along the minus strand of CAYJDZ010000205.1, from coordinate 1,277 downwards.
TCAAGCCTATTTTATAATTATTTATTAAAATGAGTGGGCTAAAATCATGCTTTTGATTTGGTTAGACAATATTTCCTCTCTGAAAAACTGATTCTTCATTAGAGGTTGGATTTACAATTTGGACATAATTATTCAATTTCATTTGAATGCTTTGATACTATTTTGTGACATTGTCTAGTTTTCAAGGCGAATGAAAAGATAAAGGTAATTGCGAGTATTGACATAAATTTCGCAATTACCTTATTTTATTGTCTATACTAAGATTGCAATTTTTTATGCAAATTTTTAATATTCTTTTATTTCTTCAGGAACTATTTTGTTTTCCAAGACTGCCTTCAACGAATCAATACATTTCTCATAACTCACTTTTTTGTATATGAATCCGGAAGTAATTTCGTTATAATCTGATTCAAATACTTTTTTGTCTATGATTTCTTGTAATATTTCTTTAGGTTTTGATCCGGGTTTTGCTGATGGGTTACGATCCGATAATCGCTGTCTATCCGATATGACATCATCAGAGATATCAGTAACCACTTTCTTATCTAACAGACCGCTGTTCCAAATCATGTGAATATCATAAATATGTCTTGAATACCTTTTATAAGTTTTTTCTAAATGATAGTCACATAAAGCGAATAGTTTATCGATAAATGTTCTATCGATTGATTGAATGCTCATTTCAAATGTCTCTAAACCATATTTAGTGATCAAAACTGGACCTTCTTCTAGTTCAACTAGATATTTCGTTATATAGTTACTCACATGCTTCTTTAAACAAGGATAAGGTTTATACACCACAAGTGTTTCAATCTTAATATGTGGAATCATTTCAGGAGTAGATTCGAATAATCTTTCAAACTCAATGTCATAATGATTAAAGTCTCTATCCGATTGGACACCTTCAGGATTTAGAAATTTCATACCTAGTTTATCAATCGTAGCAATAATATTTTCTTTCAATCTTTTTCGTAAACCTTGACCTGCTTTCACATTTGGAAACTTAATCGTTAAATCAATATCTTCAGAAAACCGATCAATCACATCATAACATTTCGATAGAGATGTTCCGCCTTTAAATACAATCTCTACATTGTTTTCAAGTTTAGATAATTCTTTTAAGAACAATGAAACATAATAATCTTTTTCTACTTGATGATTTTGAAGTCCTGGTGTATTTGATGCAGTCGCAATGATAAGTTCTTTAAAATCTTTTTTATTTGTGTGTAAATGCATGAGTCCCTCCCAATTTGTAAAACTGTATTTGTGCATCTTTT
>CAYJDZ010000204.1:0-2329 GCA_964368955.1 uncultured Mariniplasma sp. | reverse complement strand
TGGCTTCCTTATTTACTCTATCAAGAATCGTCTATCCATTCATTTTATAACGACTATGATCGTCTTATTCAAAAGATTTCTAAAGGTTTAGAACATACGGAGATTGTTTTAATAAAGCCATATGCAATGCTTATGGATAAAGTATCCGAAGACATTTTAAACGATATGAATCTATTTAGAAGTGATGTTGAAAAACTAGGCAATAAATATCAATTAACAATATTAGATATTAAAGATCACTTTGAAAATAGGTTAGTTTTGATGCCAGCGAATCAAATGTTTTTTGATGGTATTCATCCGACACTTTTTGGATATGAACTGATTACTGATGTTATGACAAACTATATTAAAGGAAGAAATATATGATCTATGATGCAATCATCATTGGCGGAGGGCCAGCTGGTCTGATGGCCGCAAACCAATTTGAAAAATCAAATACGAATTACTTACTTCTAGAAAAAAACGAGAAGTGTGGGAAAAAGTTATTACTTACTGGTGGCAGAAGATGCAATGTAACTAATCATCTACCCGTACCAAATTTTATTGATACCCTAACTTTAAAACATAAAAGATTTTTATATCACGCTCTAACTCAGTTTGGGACGGGTGAAATTATTTCATTTTTTAAAACTAATGGACTAGAACTTGTTTTAGAAGATAACTTTAAATACTTTCCAATCACAGAAAAAAGTCTTAGTGTCTTAGAAGCCTTAATGAAAAACTTAAAAAATAATCACATAAAATATCATCAAAATGTTAAAGAAATCCATTATGCTGATGGTATATATGAAATTATATGCAAAGAAGATATCTATAAAGCAAAAAACATCTTGGTAGCAACAGGTTCTAATAGTTTTCCATCAACTGGAAGTAGTGGTGATGGACTTATATTTGCGAAACATTTAAATATTAACTACTCTGAATTTACCCCTGCTGAAACTCACGTCTATTCAAAAGACGTTAAAGCGTATTTAAGTGAGTTGCAAGGTGCCTCATTAAGTCAAAAAACAATTAAAATTAAGCAATTAAAGATGACATATCAAGGTGACTTCATCATCACTCACTTTGGACTGAGCGGTCCTGGAATTATGCACTTAGCAGAATTTATTGATCAAGATATTAGAACTAACTCAACATCAATTGTTGAAATATCTTTTGTTGATTTTGATGCTCAAACACTATATTCGAAACTAAATAGCGATGAACACATGCAATTAAATAAGTGTTTAGAACAATATACGACCAAAAGGATTGTTGAAGTTTTATTAAAACACATGCATATTGAACCTAAAAAAATAATCGAAATGAAAAATAAAGATTTAATTAGAGTTTGTGAGACATTTTCTTCTTTTGCACTAACTATTGATAAAGTTGAAGATAAAGAAAAAGCATATGTGAATAAAGGTGGCATTGATATCAAAGCTCTTGATCCTAAGTCCATGAATGTTAAAGCATATAAAGGGCTATATTTTATCGGTGAGGTAACCGACTTGCATGGTCCAATTGGCGGCTACAATATTACCATTGCACTTTCTACTGGACATCTAGCTTCTAACCACGTGATTAGAAATTTATGAAAATTATTTTTTAATTGCGACAAAAGAAGTATTTATTGGAATAACAATTGAAATAAATTTCAATTGCATGTAATATAATGATGAAAGAATGGTGAAAGCATGAAGCAATTTAAGTATAATAAAAAACCTTTGATGGAATCAAACATCGATCCAAACTTTTTCCCAGCAGTTTTAGCAAATCAAAATTTTGAAGAAGCTGTTAAAAAAAGCAATGATTATCGTAAAGTTATCCTTGGAATCAAAAGACATCACGACGATTTATCTATCTATGAAACTGTTGTTTTTAACGAAACTCATGAAGATTATTTAGAAAACGAGTTTTATTTAGAAAGATTAGTTAAAGCTTTGTTATGGATAAAAGGTGGATATCAAATATTATTTAAAGGCCCTTCTAAATTAGGAGAATTTTTAAGTAGAGCTTATTCTAAAAAAGGTATAAGATCATTTGATGTTGTTTTTATGGAACGCGTATATGAACAAAAATTTGAAGTCATCATTATAGATGAAAGTCAAGAATTAGTTCAAAAAGAAACAGCACAACCTATTGGAAGACACCTAGATGGTTATCGTATTGGCTTTGATGCAGGTGGATCTGATCGAAAGGTCTCAGCTGTAGTCAACGGTAAAGCAATCTTTAGTGAAGAAGTAGTATGGCATCCGAAAACAAACAGTGATCCAATGTATCATATTAACGGCATAAAAGATTCAATCAATAGAGCTGCATCTAAAATGCCAAGAGTAGATGGTATTGG
>CAYJDZ010000203.1:0-2336 GCA_964368955.1 uncultured Mariniplasma sp. | reverse complement strand
GCGGAAATTACATTTGTTTCAAATGATTTAGAGTATGTTGATAACACAGGTAGAATCATTAAAATGCCTGATCGATCAATGACTATTAGTTATGAAATTACCGTTAATGTTGCTGGTGTGATAAGCTCTAGAACTTTTTATGCTTACCTTCCAGGGACTGTTCATTAACAGATGATTGAAAAAAATGTTCAAACTATGGAAAAAACCATAGAAATGAAAGGAAATCACCATAGCCAATTGACAGCGTTTTCATTAGGTTATAAAATACTGTTGAACGGTTAAAAAAATAGGAGGAAAATAAATGAAAAAATTAGTAGTGTTTTTATTACTAGGATTTGCATCATTTGCATTAATCGCTGGAAGTAGCGCATATGCAGCTGATGAACTTGTTGATCTTTATCCATATAATCAACAAGCTTGTTTAGAAGGAACTAATGAATGTACGAGTACAAAAGTTGGCTCTTCTCATTGGACAATGGAATATGCTGGACATAGATACCATTTTGTTAGAGGGGCAGCAAGATATGTAAAAGATTTTATTGATGTTGATAATGATGGTTACATCGGTGCAATCGAAATGAGTGGTGCTTTAACTTACAATGCATTTGCTGCATTGACTATAAATGACACTGATTCTCGCGTTATTTTGAAAACAATAAGTGCAAGAACTGATTTAACTTCAGTTGTTCAGAGAAAATATTCATATTATGACGAAACTAATAAACTTCAAATGTTTGAAGATCATATTAGTACTTATTATATTTTCAATGATGGAACTGCATTAGCACCTGATTGGCGTTTGGCTACACCAGAAGAAGCAACAGCATTTGATGCTGCTGATCCAAAACCAGTTACAACAAGAAAAACTCATATTCGTATGAAACTTGATGCAACTGATAGTAATGGATATGTACTTGAGCCATTGGGATACCTAAAATGGACTAATGTTGATGTAGATGTGACAAAAACACCTGTTGAAGATTGGTCAACTATAATCAATGGAGATCTTACATTTGACGGTAATCCAAACTCAGTAGTTATACCAGCGGGTTGGACAGTCGTATCATGGGGTACTAATGATAGAGGAACTTTAAATCCTGCAACTACTAAATATATCGAAGATATGCCTAAGTTTATGTTAGATGCTACCGTGACTCCAGCAGTTTATAAATACGAAGATCAACCGGCTGTTTTTGCAGGTATTACAGCATTAGATGATGATACAGTAACTAAAGGTACGAATATTGTTGTTGATTATAATGGAACATTTGCTCTTGATCCAGATGCTGTATCAGCTTCATGGGTGAAAATGTTTGATGCTGCAGGCAAAATTATTAATAAGACAGAAAAATTAGATTTCTCAGTTGCAATTTCTCAAAATGATGTAGTTTTAGAAACTATTAATTTCGTTTATAATGGAACAACTGAAAAATATACTGCAAGTGCTGCAGTAACTAAAGTAGATGCAAGTGTATTCGGTGGAGCTTATAAAGCAACTTGGTCAGCAGTAAATCCAAAAGAAGCTGTGACTAATGTAGTTGCAGATATAGTTATTGGCGTTATGCCACCTACATTCTCTGGTATTAAAGATAGATTTATTGATCAAGGTATTGTTATTGATTTATCAAAAGGTATAACAGCTGATGATGGTTATGGAAATGATAAGACTGGTGATATTAAAATTTCTTATCCGGCTGGATTAAATCCTTATTATCCATTTCCTGGTGAATATGTTGTAGAATTTGAATTTACACATCATGTTCATTTTGACGGAGTTGAACAATTTATTAATTTAAATGGAACTAAATTTACAGGCGATATTTTAGTGAATGAAAAAGTAACAGACTTTGCTAAAAAAGTAGTTGTTTATACAGATGTAACTAATTTGAAAACATCAACGTTTAGTTATGATTCATCAGGAGTTATTATTGAAGTTGATGGAGCTGGAAAAGTTGTTAGAACAATAGATCGTCGTACTTGGAATTTAGTTGATGTCAATGGCATAAATACACCTGCAAAAGCAGATGGAATGTTTGATGCATGGCTAACAGGATTGACTTTAGCTGAAAATGGATTTATCCTAGTTGTAGGTTACAATACTGGTGCTAAAAACACCGCAGCAATAGCTCTAGCTCATGGTCAAACAATTGCATATGATCTAACGAAAGCTGACGATTTTGATTACGATATCGTTACTAAAGATAATTATACACTAACTGTTGATGATAAGACTGCTCCAGTAGCAATCGTATTAAGCAAAAACTATTCATTCTATGCTGGTGATTTCGCAAATGTTAACGAATCAATCTTAGCTAACGTTATCGCTTATGATATGA
>CAYJDZ010000202.1:0-2357 GCA_964368955.1 uncultured Mariniplasma sp. | reverse complement strand
TAAAACTTTGTGAATTGTATGATGTTAGAATTGAAGATTTAAAATTAGAAGAAGGTGAGTAGCAAATGAAAGGAATGATGAGATATGATAGGGTATATAAAACTTCATAGACAAATCTTACATTGGGAATGGTATACCGACATCAATACTAAAACGTTATTCTTACATTGTCTTTTATTAGCAAATCATAAAGATAACACATGGAGAGGTATGGTAATAAAGACTGGAACGTTTGCCTCAAGTTTAAGAAAATTGTCAGTTGAAACAGGCTTAACAGTATCACAAATTAGGACATCATTAAGTAAATTAGAAAGCACACAAGAAATAGCACAAGAAACGCACACATCATTTACTATCATTAAAGTGCTTAACTACGGTGTTTATCAATATACTGAAAATGATACAATCGCACAAGAAATGCACGATAAATCGCAGTCAAGTAGCACGCCAAATCGCACGCCAGTTAGCAACAAACAAGAATATAAAGAAGTTAATAATGAAAAGAATAAAGATATTAAAGAAAAAAATATAAAAAAAGAAACTTCTTATTTTGATAATTTAGAATTGAACGAAACATTTAAAGACTATTTAGAAATGCGTAAAAAAAATAATTATAAAACAACTGAAAGAGCAATTAAACTTACTATTGATAAACTTGAAGAATTAAGTAATGGAGATAAAAGAATGAAAATTAAAATACTTGAACAATCAATTATGAGGTCTTATAGAGGTATATTTCCAATTAAAGAAGATAATAAGTTTGATAATGAACAACCAAAGTTTAAAACACCGAAAGGAGTAATAAGTGTATGACACAAGAAGAACAAATCAAATCGCTAAATGAAACTGAAGGACATTTAAAAGATGGCGTAGATTGTCCTATATGTAAAAATAAAGGTGTAGTGTATTATGCTAACGGTATCTATCGTAATGTAAAAGATTGTGAGTGTGTAGTAAAAAGAAAAATAAATAGATCCATTTTAGATAGTGGACTTGCAGATGTATTTGATAGATACACGTTTGATAAATTTACAACGAACACACAATATCACAAGTTAATGAAAACAAGAGCTTTAGATTATATTAAAAACAAATCGTATAAAAATGCATTAGATGCTGAGATATATAATTGGTTTGTTGTTGCTGGACAAGTTGGAAGTGGTAAAAGTCATATATGCACAGCGATAAGCAAATGGTTTATTGAACATGGTTATGATTTTAAATATTTATCATATGCACAAGACATGCCAAGAATAACCAAGAGAATGGACAGTGGATATATAGATGTTAAAGAGAAAGCAGAAGCCGAGTATGACCGTTTAAAGAGTGTTCAAGTGTTATATATAGATGATTATTTAAAAGCAAATCGCAGCGATAAGATATTTGAGTTAATCAATCATAGATATGGCAATAATAAACTTGTAACCATCATCTCAAGCGAGTATAATTTAGGCAATCAACGCATGATAGATGAAGCAGTATCAAGTAGAATATATGAACGTTCGAATGGTTATTGGATTGACATTGAAAAAGGCGAAGAAAAAAATTATAGATTTAATAAATAATAATAAATTAAAATTGGAGTGATGATATGAATAGGCAATTAGCAAAGAAATTAAACAGTGATATTATAAGAAACGCTAAAACACCACATGAACGTGATTTAGCAAGAATGAGATTAAACATTATACGAAAGGCGAAAAGAAGGGAAAAAGAAAATGCAGCTAAACGATTGTGTAATAACTAAAACAAATAAGATAGGTATTATAAGGGTATTATTAGAAACTAAAGCATACGTGGTAGGACTTAATCACGCTGATTGGTATGATATTAAAGATTTGAAAGAATGGCATGGTGCATGGTAATGGCTGAACAATTAACTAATTTTAATGAGTATTTAAATTTAACTGATGATGAGATTAAACTTTTCAATTTGTTATACTTTAGGAGATCCTTTGGTGTACCTCGTATTTTAAAAATCTATTGTTTTAGTCATTTAAGTCAACATAAACTATACACTTATATTCACTCATTTAATAATAATTATAGTCCTTCTATTAGTAAAAACGCTAAGTTGGTGATTGAATTAAAACAAAATCCTTCATTAAGTTATAATGATATTGCTAAGTTAACTGGGTTATCTATTAAGACTGTTTATAATTATGCTATGTTAGATATGGAGGATTTAAAATGAAACTTTTATTAAAATATTTATTTTATGAAATCCCTAAAGATATATGGCCTAATGCTAAATGGGATAAAGAGGATTATATGGAAACCTATTATATAGATATTTATTTAATGCAGAGGTGGTGAGGGTGTGAATGAGAGATGGAGATATATAAAAGGGTATAACA
>CAYJDZ010000201.1:0-2375 GCA_964368955.1 uncultured Mariniplasma sp. | reverse complement strand
CTTTTCATTCAAAAGGATTGCTCCAGCCTCTTTTACCAGTAAAAGACCTGGACATAGGTCCCAAAGATTGTCTACATTTGTATAAAAGATGTTAAATACACCTTCTGATGCTAATGCAAGTTCTAAACCAATAGAGCCGAGCATTCTAAGCTTGTATTTATTTTCCATCGCTAAATCAATAAGTTTCTTATAAACTGTTTTATCTTCATTTTTATGAGTAATGCCTACCATTGAAATTAAGAAGTTAGATGACTTAATGTTTTGTGGAATAACATATTTTTGGTCATTTAAGAAAGCACCTTTTCCTTTAACCGCGTAATAAGTCTTATTGAGTTTGGGTGCGTAGATGTAAGATAAAACAATATCTTCTTCGTCATATAAAGCAATTTGTATGACATAAAGACCTAAATTTGAAGCATAATTACTTGTGCCATCGATTGGATCGATAATCCAAGTTCTATTTCTTAACTTTGTTTTGTTGTGATACTCTTCACTATGAATGAAATCTTTAGGAAAAGATTTCTTGATTGCATTAATCAAACTATCTTCTATGAAAAGATCCGTTGTTGTCACAATGTCTTGTTCACCCTTAGTCGATATTGAAACGGTATATTTGGTTGAATCTAAGTAAATAGGTTTGACTACATCTTTTAGTAAATCTAACTCTTTTTGATAATCCATAAATAATGTCTCCTCATTTTTGTCTATCTTAATACTTCTTTTAGTACTCTATCAAAATTTTGATGAGCAACTTTATTAATTTCATTTTCTGAGTACCCTAAGTCTCTTAATGTAGAAAGCAAGTTTTGAGTTTCTGCTATAGTCTCCAACCCTTTAACATGAGTTGTTTTTTCTTTATCACCTAGGTAATAACAAACATCTAGACCAATCCCGACATGATCAATTCCAATTAATTTGACGATGTAGTCAATGTGTTTGGCTAGATATTCAACTGTTTGGTTTTTTTTATCATTTGAAATAAAGTTTGCGACTGCACAAACGCCAATAACACCATTTTTCTCTTTAATTAGATGAAGTTGTTCATCAGTGTAGTTTCTTGGGTGATTACATAGTGATTTTACATTTCCATGAGATACGATAACTGGACCTTTAGTTTTAGACATAATGTCTTTAAATGTTTTTTCATTTGAATGAGATAAATCAATGATCATCCCTAAAGATTCCATTAGGGTTATGAGTTGTTCACCCTTCAAAGTCAATCCAGTATCAGTTTTAGAGATTCCAGTCGCATAATCATTATCTTCATTCCAGGTTAATGATGCATGTCTAATTCCTTTTTTATAGAGTCTGGTCATATCTTCTGGACTATCTAGATATTTAACACCTTCTATACCCAATATAACTCCTATTTTAGAATCTTTTTGAGATTGTAGAATGTCATTATAGTTATAACAAATAGATAGGCTGTCTTGATTGTTTTTGACTTCTTTTATAGCGATATCGAAACAATCATAAAAATCTGTTTTAGTTCTATCATAAGGATTTGTCCAATTAACAAAAATACTATGAGTGATTCCACTTTTTTTGTAGCTAGATAGATGCTTTGTTTTAAAAGAATCTCTATTTCCTTTTTTAGTTTCTTCATAAATGTCAGTTAGAATATCTGCGTGGGTATCGAATATCATTGTTTGTACCTTCTTTATTTGGGTTTAATAGTTTTTGTTATGATTTTCAAAAATAATTGGGCCTTAACACTATTGTATATCATTTATAAGACTTTAATGAATTAAAGTTCTAATTTAAAGTATATTAGTAATTTTTTTGTTCAAGAGATAATAAACCCCTCTCAGTTACATAAATGTGCATGAGGGGGCAATAGTTATTTCTTTGGCTATTTAATAAATTGAGATTTATTGTTATATCTTATGAAACAAGTAAAATTAGTAGATTTTTTTGTTGAAGTAAAAACAAAAGATGTTACTTTAGTAGAGAGCTCAATTCCACTCATCTTCTGTTTAGTTCGTGGGGGGAATTGAACTTGCAGCGGCCGCTATGACGGGACTGTCTGTTAGTATGAAAGTCATATGATAGGACTGTCTTTCTTGTGTCATCCTTATGAAAACACAAATTTATCATTATTTTTTTATTAAGATGTAAACATGCTTTTTCATCTTAACAAAGACCTCTATTTCCCTCATCTCCAATATCCCACGGAGGGGGTATTTTCGGTTGCAGCGGCCGATATGACGGACTATCTTTTAATATGAAAGTCATGTTATATGACTGTCTTTCTTGCATCATTTTTATGAATATCTATGGATTCATTTTTTTTGCATAGCCTTTTTTTCATGTTTCTTTGGAATCAAAAACAGAATCAATCCTACAAAAGAAATAGTGGTTGATATTGCTAAACT
>CAYJDZ010000200.1:0-2392 GCA_964368955.1 uncultured Mariniplasma sp. | reverse complement strand
ATTTAATAGACATATAGTGCAAAATATACTCATAAATGTTACAATAACAAAAAGAGGTGGACATATGAAAAAAGAATTAATAAAAACAGATTATTATAAAGCAGTCAATAATGATTGGTTAGAAAACGCAGTGATACCAGGTGATCAACCTTCTATATCAGCATTTTTGGAACTCCATTTAGGTATTGAAAAAACACTAATGGATTTAACTGCAAAGTGGGAAAAAGATCAAACAGGTTTGAATGACAACATGAAAAAATTTATTAAACTCTATCAAATGACGAAAGATTTTGATAAAAGAGATAAACTTGGAACAAAACCATTTGAAGTCATCTTAAATCAAATTAATGGGTTAAACAATTTAAAGGATTTAGAGAAGTCATTTAAAGAGTTAACCTTAGGGTCAATTGAAACACCATTTGGGTTTGCAGTAATGCAAGATTTTATGAATAGTAACAATCAAGTTTTATATTTTGGTGCTGCAAGTCTATTTTTACCAGATACCAGTTATTACAAAGATGAAAAAACTAAAGCGCAGTTAATTGGACTGTTTACACAAACGACAACACAGCTATTAAGTTTGTATGGTTATTCTAAAGATGAGATAGATAAACTGATTGCAGATGCGCTAGCTTTTGATGAGTTATTAGTACCCGTCACTAAATCAAGTGTTGAAAAAGCAGATTATGTGAAGATGTACAATCCTTTAGCAAAATCTGATGTTAACAAATTAACAAAGAATTTTGGTGTAATGGTTAGTGCAGAAGAACTTGTTAAACAAGAGGTAGAAGAACTTATTATATTAAATCCAGATTTTATCAATGCTTTTGATCAAATTATTAATGAAGAAAATTTTAACTTAATCAAATCATGGATGATCGTATCTAATGCGAAAAGTTTCGCATCAGATTTAACTGATGAAATTAGAATTGCTGCTGGTGCATTTGGTAGAGCTTTATCAGGCATTAAAGAAGCACAAAGCAAAGAAAAGTTTTCTTTTTACCAAGCATATAACAGATTTAATCAAGTTGTAGGTCTTTATTATGGCGTTAATTACTTTGGAGCCGTTGCAAAAGAAGATGTTAAAAAGATGGTTCATGAAATCATTGGTGTTTATAATGAAAGAATTACAGATAACACATGGCTAAATGAAAAAACAAAAGAAAAAGCAATTAAAAAGCTATCGACTTTATCTGTTCACGTAGGTTATCCTGATGAATTACCTCCTTATTATGACTTATTTGAAGTGCTTAGTTATGAAGAGGGTTCTAATTTATTGAATGAAAAATTAAAAATGACTAGAATTATTAATGAACTTAACTATGAAAAATATAATAAGGCACCGAATAAAAATATTTGGGGAATGCCAGCAAGTATGGTAAACGCTTATTATAGTCCAACTAATAATCAAATTGTATTTCCAGCTGCTATTTTGCAAAAACCATATTATAGCTTAAAACAAACGCCTTCTGAAAACTATGGTGGGATAGGAGCTGTTATGGCTCATGAGATTTCACATGCATTTGATAATAATGGTGCTAAATTTGATGAAAATGGGTCATTAAGCAATTGGTGGACTGACGAAGACTTAGATTCATTTAAGAAAAAGTCTAAAGATATGATTGATTTATTTGAAGGTGTTGAAACAGGTTATGGCACTTGTAATGGAGAACTAACTGTCTCAGAAAATATAGCAGATAGCGGTGGTCTAAGATGTGCGCTAGAAGCAAGTAAAAAAAGAGAAGGTCATGATTTAGAAGGTTTCTTTAAAAACTGGGCAAGTGTATGGCGTCAAAAATCATCTCTAGAATATAGTCAGTTATTATTAAGAGTCGATGTTCATGGACCATCTATTTTAAGAGGAAATATGCAATTAAGTAATTTGAGAGAATTCCAAGAGTTTTATCAAATAAAAGAGGAAGATAAAATGTATTTAGCTAAAGACAAGATGGTAAGCATTTGGTAAAGCAACATATAATTTAGAAACAAAAAACTATTTCATATTAATCTGGAATAGTTTTTTTCTTATTTGGTAAAGAGATATGCACTGCCTCAAAAAAGTGACACATAGGTACAACCTAGAAAACAAAATAGAGTATAATCATACAAAGGAGTTAAAAAGATACTTAATCAGTATAGTGTAGAGTTCAAACTAAAGATTGTGAAGATGATTCTAAATAAAAACATAAGCAAAAATCTATGATGAGAAAATAGATGAACCTTCTACTTATGGTAATGAATATATAAAGCTTATGATGATAGATTCATCAAATGCATATGATGAAGTAAGCTTTTCTAGAGGCAAACAATAGAGTGGAATAAGAATATCTAAAACAGAACTTGATCCAACTATTGAAATAGCAACAGATATACTTGATTTAATTTAAAAATG
>CAYJDZ010000199.1:0-2401 GCA_964368955.1 uncultured Mariniplasma sp. | reverse complement strand
GCATTAGGGGGAGTGTTTGCATTACTATTGATAGTTGTTATTCTGTTTCTCACCGAAATCCCAATAAACACAATTTTAATATTTTTACTTATTGTGATAGCAATTGATGGTACACTGTATCTGATTATGCTCATAAATACCTTTTTAAAAAAGTGGAAAGTTTTGACTCTTGTGCACAAATTAGAGATTTTATTTTCATTAGTCGCAACGATTATCGTTGTATCACTTGTTGTCGGCACAAATTATTACGAAATTGAAGAGGGCATAATCAATTATAGTAGAATAGAAGAACCTGATTCCATCATTTTATTCATGCTCACTGTGTTAATTATTCCAGGAATTAGTGGAGTTTATGGGTTACAAGTATTTCGATATTATTTATATTCAATCAAAAAAAATCCTGACAATAAACTAAGTGATTCTATTTTGAGAAATCGATTATCATCTTATCTATTGGCTTTTGCGTTAGGTTTATTAGTAGGTCTTTTCACTATTGCAGACCGTAATCTTGAATTTTATAGTGATATTTTCAGACAAAGATATTACGAACTAGTTGATATTATAAAGACCATGATAATTGCATTGATTATTCCAGCTATTGTTGATCTTATAGTGAAGAAAAAGGATACAAAAAAGCAAGCACAGGAGAAGGTATAGATGATTATAGATAAGAAAACTACAGTTATCTTATAAGAAAGATTACAATGTTTATCATCTAAGTATGAAGTTGTTGTATTATTTTTGATAACAATGAGTGTCATATGTCTTTATTTTATGACTTTTAATACCAAATATTGCTCTATTTTTAATAGTGCTAATAAATAAGTTTTAACCGAAGAAGAAGCAATCGCTTTATTTGAACTACTTTCAAGTATTGATGAGATTTGGTGTTAGTATAGTTTAGTTGACACAAAGAGCAAGAATCCTACTTAAGTTAGAATATAATGAAGAAGTCGGTCCAAATTAGATATTAACTTCAAGTATAAATAACTGATGTGTTATTGTTTATAAGTTAAGTGAAGAGTATACTTGAATTATATAATTACAAAAAGTGATTGAAAATATCACAATATATGGAGGGGTGTCAAATGAAAAAATCTTTTTTCATATTTGCAATGCTTTTATTTGCAAGTTTTTTACTATTTGGTTGTGAAACTACAACATCAAGTGTTGATCAATTTACGATCACATTTAACTCAAACGAAGGATCTGCAGTTACAGCTATCACTAGGGATAAAAATACTAGTGTAAATAAACCCACAGATCCAACAAAATCAGGATTTACATTTGATGGTTGGTTTGGTGACGCCAATCTGACGGCTTCAATCCAATGGCCAATTTTACTAATAGAAAATGTCACTTTGTTTGCTAAATGGAAAACTGCAATTGTTACTACGAACTATATCATTTTATGGGAAGTGAATGCCGTTGTTGTAGAAACCGATTCACTTGTGCCAGAAGGAACAACTCCAGTATTTAATGGAGCAACACCAACAAAACCATCCACAGCACAATATACCTATACATTCACAGGATGGAGCCCAACAGTTAAGATAGCAACTTCAAATCAAACGTATCAAGCACAGTTTTCACAAACTATCCGAGAATATACGATACAGTTCAATACCAATGGGGGCTCCAGTATAAATTCAATTAACCAGAATTATGGAACATCAGTAGTTGAACCCCAAATACCAACCAAAGAAGGATATCGTTTTGTAAGTTGGTGTTTAGATTCTAATTTAACACAAGAGGTTGGATGGCCAATTGTAGTTTCACAAAATCAAACACTGTATGCAAAATGGAATGAAACAGTCTCATATACAACCTATTTAAGTTCACTACTATCAAGTTATGACCAAAATCCTTATGCATATATCCCAAATTCGATGAAGCCAGGATCAACATTGATCACACAACAAGCAAATCTTAATTACTCAACGTTTATCAACATGTCATCCATACCATTCGGTGGTTATGGTGAACAATGGAAGATGATTATTACCAATCTTGAGCAATCACAAGATTTCTTTAGTGTCTTAAGCATTGTCGATACACTATCGACTGCTTCAATTACAGCATTTAATAATTATTTGGATTCTAATCCAGCAGATACAGCACATTATGTATTTACTCAAGGTATTTATAATGTAACTATTAGTTTCGAAAATAATATAATGAATTATGTTTTAGATTATACGACAACACTACCAATATTAGGTTTACAAACTGTCCAAATTGCTTTATCCTATGATATAAATACGCATGAGAAAGTAGGTAGAATTCAATTAGGCGATGCAAACGCATTGCGTTATGAAACTACTGATGACACATACAAGTTTGCCATTAAGTATTTAGGAGTTAGAAGAGCTTATTTTGAAATATCAAAGGATAATCAAAA
>CAYJDZ010000198.1:0-2417 GCA_964368955.1 uncultured Mariniplasma sp. | reverse complement strand
ATCTAGCACATGTGCTATGTATTTATAAGGGTTTAAATTGTTTAATAAACAAGTTTGAGTGATTGAATATAGCAGTGCACTTGATACTGCACCATTTGGTGTGTTACTAAAAAGCCAATTCTTTCTTCCAATCACGAAAGGCTTGATTGCACGTTCTGCTCTATTATTATCAAGTATGAGCCTACCATCAAGTAAATAGCTCATGATTGTCCGCATATAGCTTGCTGCATAGTTAATGGCTTTGCCATAACTAGAAGCGGGGGCACTGGTTAATTACTTTTCTGCTACCCAGTTTTGAAACTCAATCATTAAAGGTTTAATGTAAGTTTGCTTATAAATTAACCGCTGATCAATAGACAGTTCCTTTGACTTTTTATCAAGACTATAAATTTGATTACAGTACTTAAGTGCGGTTGCTGTATTGCTATTTAATTGCTGTTCCTTAGGCAGTATCACATAAACGTCATTAAATTTTCGTCTTAAATGAGCTATACAGGAAACAAGTGTTACCTCTTCAACTTGATTATATCCCTTATATCCATCAACGTGAAGATAACCTTTGAAATCTTTTAGGAAGTCTTTAGCATGACTACCCTCTCTAGAGGATTGATATTCATAGATCACGATTGGATTGTCATACTCACTTGAGACATAAGTCCACATATAAGATTTCGTGCTTGGTGCCTTTCCGTTTTCTTTTAAAACTTGAACCGTTGTCTCGTCAGCGTGTAAGATATCACGGCTTAATAAGTCATCTCTCATTTGATTAGAGATAATTTCAAGTAGTAAACTTGATTTAATCATCCAGTTTGATAAGGTTTGTCTACTTAGTTTTAGTCCGATTCTTTTATAGTCTTCACTTTGACGATATAAAGGCAGCGCGTTCGCTGTCTTATCAACGATCACTTGTGCGAGTAAACTAGGAGAAGCGATACCGCCTGGGATTGGTAGACAAGGAAAATCTTGTTTGTGAAATGTATCACAAACAGGGCATTTATAGGTGATGGATTTTTCCATCACTTTGATTGCTTTTTTAATCACTTCAATGGTTTCTCTTGTTTTACTGCCTACTTCAACTAAAAGAGAATGACAAGTCTCACATGTTTTATCAGACTCTTGTAAGTCATAGATGATTTCTTTTGTCTCTAGATTTTTTAACTTCTCTGATAGGGTTGATTTATCTTTTCTTTTCTTAATTACTTTTTCAATTGTGGGTTCGCTTGCATTTAGATTTTGATTTTCTTCAGCTTCATTTAAGTTAAACAGGTTACGAAACTCTTCAGTGTGGCTTTGTTTCTCGCTTTTAGATCCAAATAACTGTCTATTAAACTTAGACAGTGTGAATTTTAGTGTTTCTATTTGTTGATCTTTGCCCTCTAAATAAGCTGCTAGATCAGGGTTGTCTTTAATTAGTTTTTCTATGTTTTTGTTCATTGGTTAACCTCTTTGTTGGGCTGTTTTATCTACCTATATTATACCAAAAAAGTGGCCAAAAATCAATGATTTTAAGTCACTTTTTATATCTTTTTTAATAAAATTCAACACTTTTAATATCCTCGAATTTTCGTGCCTTAACTCTTAAGTCATGCCCATCTATAAACCATTTGAGTTCATCAAATGTAACACTATAGATTTCATCTGAGTCTTTAGGCCATTTAAACTTTCCTTTTTCGAGTCTCCTATAATACAACCAAAACCCATTATCAAAATGAAGGATTTTGATTTTGTTCTTTGCTTTATTACAAAATAGAAATAATGAAGAGTCGTTAAGTGTTTGTTTAAAAGAAGTTTCTACGATAATCGCTAGACCATCTATTGATTTTCTCATATCAGTTAGAGTTGAACTTAGATATACATGTTTAACCTTTTCTAGATTAATCAATTTTTTTTGCCAATTGAATTAAGTGTTTTAAATGCGCTTCGTTAAAATTAAGTGGTACATTAATCTTAATGTGATTGATTTCAATTGATAAAGGTGTACTTGCACTTGATACATTTGTTGAAGTTAAATCAACTTTAACAAATGAAGATTGATCAGTTGAAATAGGATCTTCTAAGACTTCTAGTTTTCTTCTCCAATATAAGAATTGATGATGTTTAAGGTTATGTAGCTCACAATATTTATTAATTGGTAACCTTGCTTTTTTATAATCATTGATGATGACTCGCCATTTAGATACTTTGTTTTGTTCTGTTTTCATTAAAAAACCACCCTTCTTTTGATATTAGTCTACCAAGTTCGGGTGGTTATTGGAATCCGTCTACTATTTGACGCTTACACTCAGGGCAGACTAAATCTAATCATATAACACTAAAATATCATCATAATATGTTTCTTTACTTTTTCTAGTGCTTGTGAGTGTAAACATAAAACAGTCATTTTGATGTTACTTGAGTACACACAACACCCCATTTTC
>CAYJDZ010000197.1:0-2419 GCA_964368955.1 uncultured Mariniplasma sp. | reverse complement strand
GTTGATGGAACTGTTGTCTATAGAACTGGAGTCAAAAAAGAAACTGCTTTCATCAATAAAGTAAATGAAAATAACCTTGTTGTTAATGGTGATTTAAGCCTAGATACTAATGCCGATAATATTCCTGATGGATTTTCACTTGTCAGTGCCACTGCTAATAGTTTGGTTGATGGCATCTTTACATTTACTTCTAACCTACAATTTGCTACATTTTTAAACTATGTTAATGCAGGCGTTGCCGACCAATTATATATCTATAGTAAATTTAAATCATCATCTTCAAATGTTAGTCTTACTTCTACAAATCCTGAAGTAAATGTTTATCATAGTGGTAATAATGATTATGAGTTTGTTTCACTTATCAAGACTGCCAATGCTACAACACAAAGTATTCGTATTCAAGATAATAGAACAAGTGATTTTACCCCTATCTCAGTAGACTATGTTGGTTCTTACAATGTTTCAACTATGAAACTCAAAGGTGTTAAGAATGATGATGGCGTTTTATTCACTAACTTAACGAATGAAGAGATTAGATTGCAACTTGATAAGTGGATTCAAAAAGGAGTTTCAGGAACAACAAAAGTAAAACCATCAATTGCAAATATTCATAATATTTCAAATAGCACTATTGGTGTTGTTACTGAAACTATAGAAAGTCATAAATATGGTTTTATAACAAGAAGAGGTTTTGTTGGAAGAGTTTTACTTGACCCAAATATTTATACAGTAGGACAAACATTATATTTATCACCAAATGTTGAAGGAACATTTACAAATCAAAGACCTGAAGCACCAAACTTTGTTACACAGATTGGTTATGTTAATATGGTATCATCTGATTCAGATACAGCAGATGGTCAAATTTATGTTGATATAGTCTCTGTTCCTGAAGCAGTTATTCCTACTCCAGAAGCTATTGATGTTATAACAGATATTTCACAATTTAATACTATTTTATCGTCTGATGATACCAATGTGCAACTTGCACTAGATACTTTAGATAAACACACTCATACTGATGTAACAACATCAGAGAGTGGATTTATGTCTGCTACTGATAAAACTAAACTTGATGCTTCAACTGCTAATAATACAGCATCAACCATAGTAACAAGAGATTCAAATAAAGATTTTTCTGCTAATACTATTACAACAAACAGTATAAAAATAGGTAATGGTGAAGTAGAGATGGTTTATGACAGTGTTAATGATGAGGTTAAGTTTATATGGAACTAAAAAGAGATGGTACAGTAAAAACAACTGAACTTATTCAGACAGACAATCATCAAACACTTCATAGAGATGGTTCTATTGAATTTAATGAATTTAATGAAACCGCCATTGATGGGCAGATTGTTACTATCAAAAGGTCAGGAGAAATAACCTCAAAAGAATTTCAAGAAAACATTGAAGAAATAAAAATTATGGCAGGTCTTTATTATAATGCTGTTGAAGATACTTGGAAGTTTAAAAAAGATGATTTAACACCAGAGTATAATCCCAGTGTACCTCTATATCTAATGATAGAGGCAAATGGCAGACGTGGATTTACAGTAAGCAGAGGAGCATTTGAGGGCTTAGGTAGTCCTATGATACCTGATACGGAAGCTTACGTTCCTATTGATAATGTCTTAAATGGCACTAATGAGACCATTGATGTCACCAGTCTAATAGAAAGACAATTACAGCGAAGGGATTTTAGACAAAAACAGTTTAAAGAGGGTAGGCGATTAGGCGTACAATATAATGTAGACCCTGAAATAGAGCAAGACTTCTTTGAGACAAGAATACTTCCCGATAGAGATAGGAGGGGAATGCCTAAAGGCTCTCAAAAATCAAAGGGATACCATTATACAAAGATACGATTTATTATAGGATACTTTGATGGCAATAACCCAGCCAATGGAAAACATAGAAAGTATAAATGGGGTAGTTTAGGTAAAGACGGACCAGATGTAGGGAAGGTGTTTAGGGTATATTATATGAATAACACCAACAACCCATCTACCAAAAGTGTTGAGGTACAAAACAGCACAATAATTATAAATAAATAAGCAATAATATAAACAAGTTCCCACGACTGTCTTTGATATCAGAACGTGTGGCCCATGAAGGTACTCAGCGTGGGCTTGTTTATAATAAATAGAGGATAAGGAGATAAATATATGGCAAAATTAAAAGACACAACAATAACGGGGGGTTTACATGTCACAGGTGAGACAATAGTATCACATCCAATAAGTTTCAATAATCCAGCAACAAAACAATATGTTGATGACGCTATTTTTAATCTACCTACAACTTTAACTATATCTCCTTCAAATTTTGAGTCTCAAACAGCAAGAACATTTTTAGCATCTCCAAATGATGAAGATGGAGTCCCTACTTTTAGAGAAATTATTGCAGATGATATACC
>CAYJDZ010000196.1:0-2424 GCA_964368955.1 uncultured Mariniplasma sp. | reverse complement strand
GTTCGGATTATTTTTATATAAACAAGAACAAATTGTTAATTGCTTTATTTTTGTGTATTGCTATTTCCTCTTTTGAACAAAGAACAATAACAAAAATCCGCAGAACAAATTTTAGTTTTGATGATGTTTATGAAGGAATTTACAAGACACTTGATGAAGAAGAAACTCGTCTGTATATTTCGACAAATCTATACGAACAAAAAATAGCCAAATTTGTTTATGAGTCACTTTCTCTCGTGGCGCAATACTATCAACCACTCTTTATTAAACACTATCAAAAACAGAAATCTAGGTTGTATCAGTTCTTTGAAATCAAAGATGCTAAAAGTAGATATCAAAAATTATTAGAAACCGAATTGGGTGTTATTGATGCTCAACATAATGTCACTACAATTAATGAACTTAGACTAGAATTAAGGAAAACACTATATTCAAATTTGTTCAATGATAAACAATATATCCTACAATTAAGTAATAAGAATCCTAATATACAATCGTTGATAAATAACTTTAACTCCGTATTATTAGATTCTCTTTCATCATCCACTTTTCTTCCTATCTCCTCCTCCTCTACCTCTCCCCTATTTTTATATAATTGTATAGTCTACATAGACAAGGTGGTTAGCTTGCTCACCATAAGTCTCTTATCACACAAGGGAGCCGCTTTGAAGCCCAACACAATCACGAAGAGTGAATTAATCAACGAATATCTCGATAATAAACATGGTTTTGGTAATAGTTTGTTTAGAATCGAGGTAAATGATATTAAAGAGGTCTTAAAAACAGATAATCTTGATGATGTAATAAAAGAAGGCATTGTAAAATATGCAAAAAGAAAATCTGCGTTGTTTTTGAAAATTAACGAATTGATAACACAGATTAATAATAAAAAACCTCTCTATAAATTTGTTTTTAAACCAAAAGTAAAAGAGGAATATTCCTTGAACAAAAAATATAAATTTTTGAAGCTCACAGGCAGAAGTTATAACGATTTATGCGATGTTAAATCACATTGTCGGGATGGCAACGATGAAAACTCGGAAAGAGCTATCTTACTAAAAAGGTTAGGATATGACCATGAAGGATTTGATATTTCTTCAACAATTTGGACAATAGCTAAAGCACTAATCACTGGAGAAGCAAATATTAACTTTGATTTAAAATCTGAATTGCTTAAACTCGGATGTAAGGATGTCAATGGAGAGGTTATTAAAGATAGAAAAAAATTAAAACCATTAAATCAAATTACTTTTTTTTGCATGAATGCTCACCACACTATTGCAACATACAAATCCCAAAAAGTGCGTGAGGATTTTGAAAATAGAAATCATTCAAAAATTGATTGGTTAGAACTGGACGACCAAACAATCCAAAAATTGTATTATGCCTCGACCAAATTTATATACGACTCATCAAGATTTATAGATTCAATTTTTTTCTATGAATCAATTCTAGAACTTAGTGTGATTGCAAGATGTCAGAATGAAGGTATAGATGTTCTAAATGTATATGACTGCTTTTTCTTAAAAGATGCTAGTTTATATCCAAGACTAATAAACATCATTGAAGATGAGCTAAATGAATTGGTTAGGTTCTATCAGAATCTATCTAACCACACAGATAACATTGAACCACTAGATGGGTATGAAGACAGAAATTTAGATTCTAAGGAAACGAGATTAACCTTCTAACCACAATTATACTGTTCATAAACCTCTTTTTATTTTATTAATTTAACAAGGCTTTTTCATATTTATACAGTGTCTCAAATGATTATTAAATATGCATCTTTAATTGAGATATTGTTTTTAGGGTTTATTGAATAATCCGTTTATTTTCTCGGTAGAACACATAATCATACTGTTTTTAATATTATGAGTTTCTAAACACACTCTGTTTGCTCCAAAATCGCTCGTAGAGGCACGTTCATTGCACTCTATCACAATCTCTTTAACAAGGCTTTTAAGGGCCTCTAACGAGCTTAGGATAGGAGAGGATTGAATCAAATCAAAGACCCTTTTTGCATTAGGAATTGTGTCAACAGATGTCGTACCAAAATACACTCTATGAATCAGTAACTGAATCTTCCTTAAGTGATAATATGTACTTGCATGTCTGGGTGCATAAATAATTAGTGGAAGACCATGATTAATAAAAACACATCTAAAAACTAAACCCTTGTTAAAACAGGAAAATCTGGACAACAGATTTGTTTTCTCGTGTCGGTTTTTAATAGTAATTTGTTATATCAATCAATTTTTTGAAATCATGAAGAAGCGATTATTAAAGGACTTTCCGCTCCCATTTTTTGATTTCTCTTCTCCTACCATCAACATCTTCATACAAAATGTAGGTTATAGACATCATCATTCCGAGAGATTTCACCATATTAATAGTTGCTTGATAAGCGTTTTCGGCCTTTTC
>CAYJDZ010000195.1:1363-2425 GCA_964368955.1 uncultured Mariniplasma sp. | reverse complement strand
CAACGTTTTGGTTCTAATAAAAGACCATTTTACCGTGTTGTAGCAAGTGAATCAAACAAAGCAAGAGATGGAAAATTCCTAGAAATTATTGGAACATATGATCCACTAATCGGGAAAGTACAAATGGATTCAGAAAAAGTACAAAAATGGATGAATAATGGTGCACAACCTACGGATACTGTTAAAAGTTTATTAAAAAAGTACAAAGTTTTAGATAAATAATAAAAGGGGGTATGAAGTATGGCTGTAGATTTTGAAAAAATGATCAAAAATATGATATTGCCATTAGTCGTGAACCCTGATGATGTTTTAGTAAAAATATTATCAACAGATGATAATGCGATTACAATTCAACTTTTAGTCAATGAAGCCGACTTAGGTCGCGTCATTGGAAAAGGTGGCAAAATTGCGAGTGCAATGCGTACCATTGTATATGCTGGAGCGTCAAAAGAAAACAAACGTGTACATATTGACATAGATGCGTTTTAAGGTAGGTATTCATGTATCAAATTGGTAAGATAACAAGTACACACGGTTTAAAAGGTGAGGTTAAAATCTACAATTTAAGTGATTTTGACCGCTTTTTCGATGGAGAAGTAGTTTATGTGATGCTTAAAGATCAAAAAGTAACGTTTACCATAGAAAGAGTGAGAGCTCAAAAAAATATGTTAATCGTGAAATTTAAAAACTATGATGACATTAACGATATACTTCCCTATAAAGGACTCTATGTTTTTTCTGATGAAGAAATTGATGATCAACTCGAAGATGATGATTATCATTATGATGATGTGATTGGAAAAGATGTGTATACTGATGATATGATTTTTGTAGGAAAAGTATCTTCTTTAGTAGAAGTTCCACAAGGACATTTACTTGAGATAGAAAAAAAAGATGGAAAAAAAGTTTTAGTTCCTTTTGTTAAAGAGTTTATTGGTGACATTGATGATGAAAAAGTTATTATAAAACCGATAGAAGGCCTTCTATGATTATTGATATCATTACGATTTTTCCTGAGTTCTTTAAAGCTTTTTTAGAAACATCAATTATAAAAAGAGCAAT
>CAYJDZ010000195.1:0-1263 GCA_964368955.1 uncultured Mariniplasma sp. | reverse complement strand
AGAGTTGAAGATTTAATTGATGAAGAGATTTCAATTGGAGATTTCATTTTAACCGGTGGAGAAATTCCAGCAATGATTCTAAGTGATGCGATCATTAGATTAATTCCTGAAGTCATTAAAAAAGAGTCATATGACACCGATAGTCTTCAACAAGGCTGGTTAAAATATCCACAATACACAAAACCAGAAAGTTATAAAGGTTTTGATGTACCAGAGATTTTAAAATCAGGACACCATAAGAATGTTGATGATTGGCGTAAACAAGAAAGCGTTAGAAGAACATTTGAAAAAAGACCTGATTTAATTAAACATATAAAATTGACAGATGAAGAACAATTAATTTTAGAAGAGATTAAAGCTAAAAAGAAAGCTAAATAGTAGAAAAAATTTGATTATTGTTGCAAGTTTTAAGGAACTTTGTTATAATATATAAGCCGTAGAAACATACACAATGGTCCGCTGTACTTTTTAGACATGAACATTGGAAGGAAAGAGGAAAAGACCAACATGGAAAGATTAAAAGGGCAAGCATTAATTGCTGCAATCACAAATTCATACATCAAAGAAACTCCTGAATTTGGTGCTGGCGATACTGTTAAAGTATTCGTTAAGATCAAAGAAGGCGAGCGTGAACGTCTTCAGTTATTCGAAGGTCTTGTCATTAAAAGACAAGGCGGCGGTGTATCTGAAACATTTACAGTCCGTAAGATTTCTTATGGAATTGGTGTAGAACGTACTTTCCCACTACATTCACCAGCGATAGACCATATCGAAGTGCCACGTAGAGGTAAGGTAAGACGTGCTAGATTATTCTATATCCGCACATTGTCAGCGAAAGCGTCAAGAATTAGAGAAAAACGGTAAGTTTTGAGTAAAGAGGCCATGCCTCTTTATTTTTTTTTGTAAGCCAATGAAAATTGTTTCATAAAACGCTTGAAAGCCTTTCCACACCATGCTATAATAGACTTGTATTAGAAATTTTAGAAGAGGTGAAATCATGGCGAATGCAACCATTTATGACGTTGCGGGTGCTGCTGGCGTATCGCTTGCTACAGTATCACGTGTACTTAATAATCCAGAAAAAGTTAAGGAAGCAACTAGACTGAGAGTTTTAAAAGTAATTAAAGAATTAGGGTACAGACCAAATGTGATTGCTAGAGGTTTAGCAAGTAGAAAAACAACGACGGTAGGTATCGTTATTTCTGATATTACAAGAGCTTCAGTTTCAGAAATGCTTGGTGGTATTGCTGATATTGCTAGAAA
>CAYJDZ010000194.1:0-2425 GCA_964368955.1 uncultured Mariniplasma sp. | reverse complement strand
GTGTAGATAAACAGTTAATTGTTGATGTGAAGCATCCAGAACAGATTCTTCATGTTGAGCTTAGAAAAGAAAAGACTTATATTTACTTATCAAGTATCAAAGGGATGGGTGGTTTTCCATTTGGAACAGGTGGAAAAGCTTTAATGATGATGAGTGGTGGCATAGATTCACCAGTTGCGAGTTATCTTTCGATGAAACAAGGCATTGAATTAGAACTCTTTCATTTTGAGTCAACTCCGATGACACCACTTGAAAGTGTTCAAAAAGTCATTGATTTAGCCAAAGTGTTGGCTTCCTATACGCCGTTTGGAAAGATCAAACTCCATTTAGTTCCGTTTACGAATCTTCATGAGCATGTTTTAAATAATATCTTTGATCCTTATATCATTACTGTTTTAAGAAGAATGATGTATCGAGTCGCAGATCTTTATGCAAGAAAAAATAAATTATTGGCAATCTTTAACGGAGAATCAGTTGGTCAAGTTGCAAGTCAAACACTACAAGGCATGCGCGTTTCTGGAAGTGTTACAAACCTACCCGTCATTAGACCGCTTGTGACCTACGATAAACAAGAGATTATCAATATCGCAAAAAACATTGGATCGTTTGATATATCGATTAGACCATTTAATGATTGTTGTAGCATTTATGTACCTAAAAGCCCTGCAACAAAACCAATGAATATTTATGCAAGAAAATATGAAAGCACATTTGAATTTGAGCCTTTAGTAGAAAAGGCTGCATCAGAAGTTTTAACACTAGAAATTGATCCTCATTTTGACTTTGAAATCGCATCTTTTGGATTTTCAGTCAATGAAGCGTATCTAAATTATCAAAAGCAAAGGGATGATAACATTGATGATCGAATCGAAACAAAATAAACAATTTAAGTTATGGAAAAAATTAAAACTAAAAAAATATCGTGATTCCTCTGATATGTTTTTAGTTTATGGAAAGCATATCGTTGATAAAGCAAGAGAAAAAGAAGCTTTAATCGAAGTTTTAACATCGAATCCTGAAATTGAGGGAACTTTGTTATCAAAAGATTTAATGGATGAGCTTCAACAAACGGAAACCTTTATTGATGAAATCGGTGTTTGTAAGAAACTTAATAAGCCAATCAAAAGTCATCGAATTTTAATGTTAGATGATGTTCAAGATCCAGATAATGTTGGAGCCTTAATTAGAAGTGCAGCAGCTTTTGATTTTAGACATATTATTTTAAGTCATAAATCTGCAGATTTTTATAACGAAAAGGTGATTAGAGCATCTAAGGGAGCGATTTTTGATTGTTATATCGAAAGAGCAAACCTCACACTTAGATTAGGTGAGTTAAAAGCTATTAATTATCAAATCATTGGCGCAGATGCTCATGAAAAAGGAAGAGTTGATGATGTTAAGAAAGTTGTTTTAGTTCTAGGTAATGAAGGACATGGATTAAACTTAGAAGTTAAAGAGTTATGTGACCAATTTGTCACTATTAAAACTAAGTATGTTGAAAGTTTAAATGTGAGTGTAGCTGGTTCTATACTGATGTATGAATTTGGAGGTATGCTATGAAACAAATATTAACTGGTTTTCTTGATCATGGGGGAAAACTTACTTTTGAAGAGCAATTAAGTTTAGCCAAAAAACATGAAATCAATGAAATTTGTTTAAGATATTATAATCGCAAGCCATTACTAGAAGCTAGTGATAAAGACATTAAATCAATGCTTCAACTGATGAAGGAAAACAAGATTAAAGGTGCGATATTAGACACTTTAATTAAATCATATGATATCACTTCAGATGCGAAATTTAGTGAAGCATTTGATCAATTTAAATTTATGGTAAAACTTTCTGATAAATTTAAAATCAATCACTTATTTTTAACCCTACCTAAAATCAATGATGTTATTAAGGAATACGATCTCATTCATAAGAGATTATCACCTTTCATTGATTATGCATATAAAAATGGTAAGAAAATCATCTTTATGCCTGATCAAGGTTATAAAGCGAATATGTATGCTTATTTATTAAAAAAACTTAGATCAAGTGCGATTTACATTTTATTTGATCCAGTTTATTTTATGAACAACCAAGAATCAACGACAACTGCTTATCGCCTATTAAAGAAAAAGATATATGCTTTTTCTTGTCACGACCAAGACCATGAAGGTATACCTAAGCTCATCGGATATGGGAAAACAGATATCGTCAGTCTATTTAAAAAATTAATTAGAGATCGTTTTTCTGGATATCTTTTAATAGATAATCAGTTTTATGAATCAGTTTTTGAAGAACAAGTCGAAAAAGAAGGCTTTTTCAAAAAAATGTTTTCTAAAACTAAAAAGCGAAAAGAAGCTCAAAAAGATGAGCTTTCTAAAAAAATATTTCCCAATGAAGAAACAAAAAATGTCACCTATGATGACATTTTAGA
>CAYJDZ010000193.1:0-2456 GCA_964368955.1 uncultured Mariniplasma sp. | reverse complement strand
ACTTAAAATAGTTCATTCCATATTTTAAAGTTCAAGCAAGGCAAAGAAAATCAATAAACATTTAACAATCTTTGATTTACTCACAGATTTGTTAAAAACTCAATTGGTCCTTTACTGAGGGGTAAAAATAAATGAATAATGAACACAATAATCAAATCATATTACATACGATACACAAGCATTCACTCGACATACTTACAGAGATAGTCAAATTGTGTGAGAAACACAGCATAAGTTATGTTTCTCTAGCAGGGACTACACTGGGAGCTATTAGACACAATGGTTTTATTCCATGGGATGACGATATTGATTTAGGTATGCCAAGAATAGAGTATGAACGGTTTTTACAGATTGCAAAAAAAGAGCTACCCAGTCATCTATCGCTACACAACTATCCAATAAATAAGGATTTTGTAACTTATTTCTCTAAAGTTTGTGACAACAGAACCACTTTTATAGATGATGAAAATAAGAACCTTAGGGATTATCCTCATCATATTTGGGTAGACATTTTCCCAATTGACAAAATATGTGTTGATAGAAATATGCAAAGTTCACATCTAAAAAGAGTTAATCGTTTATACGAGATTTGTAAGTGCAAAACACTTTTGACTGTTTCTAAAATTTCTACTTTGAAGAACAGATTAATAGGAACAATACTACGGCCAATAATTCATATTTCATTACTTCCTATATCGAAGGAGAAAATTTATTCAAGGCTAGCAAAGATAATTCAACAATATAATAATGAGGATTCTCCTTTTGTCGCGATGTTTATTGATGGTGGAGTTGAGAATGTGTGCGAATATAATGATCTTTTCCCCGGGATAAAACATAAGTTTGAGAAAAT
Source organism: uncultured Mariniplasma sp. (assembly GCA_964368955.1). Lineage (GTDB taxonomy): Bacteria > Bacillota_I > Bacilli_A > Acholeplasmatales > Acholeplasmataceae > Mariniplasma. The sequence goes on along the minus strand of CAYJDZ010000193.1, from coordinate 1,606 downwards.
ATACATAAACATTCCTGTTCATTATGATAAAATATTAAAAAATACGTATGGCGATTATATGAGGTTACCTCCAAGCAATAAAAGATATGGTCATAGACCAATTTGTGTTAAAGGAATAAAATAGTATGAAAGGTAAATTATCTTTCTTTCAAAAGAAATGGGGTGTCCTCTTAGCGAGTGCTATTTTTTCGTTGTACATAGTTGCGGGTGTCTTGGTTGGTATCTTGTGTTTTCCTACATTTTACATTTCGGAAGCCCAAATAACCACAACTCGTGACATAGATAGCAAACAAATGGCTACGATCACTACAATTATTAAATCCAACGAACCTATTTTAGAAACAAAGAATAAACTATTTAGCGACAACATTTTCCACTACAATGGTGATCCGATTAGTGAAGTTGAAATCAGTGATGGTTTATCGGATTGGTATTTAAATACTAATGCAATAATTAGTATATACTTCAAATCAAAAGATGCATCTATCATAAAGAAAGTTTTGGATACGCACATAAATACTTCGATGAGATATATCGAAAACAGTATGCCCAATTTAAAGGATCAAATTGTAGTTGTTGCGTATGGAGATAACCCCAAAAAAGCATCGAATAACCGCTATCAAGTAATTATTGGACTTCCTATTAGCGCTTCCGTCTTAACATTTGGTATTATTGAAACAAAAAAAATCTTAAATATCAAGGGGGAACCAAAAATTGAATATGAGTGAGCAAAATAAGGAATGTTCTGTTCTAATTGTTTCTTGTGACAAATACACTGATGTTGCATTTCAAAACGTTAAGTTATTAGATAAATTTTGGAGTGATTGCCCATTTGAAAAATTTTGCATAACAGAAAGCGTTTGCGTCGAAGGGACTACTCCTATCAACTATAATAGTCCCTTGTGGTCAAAAAGATTACTCTTCGCCTTAAACAGTTTGAAAACTCCTTTTGTTTTTTTGGTTTTAGACGATTTATGGCCAGAGGAGTTCATTGATTCTGACAATATAATCCAATACTTAAATGAAATGAAAAAAAATAAAAAAATATCAAATATTGCTTTTTCTGACATGCCTGGTAAAACGAAAAAGAAAACCATTCTTCATTGTTCTCTAAGAAATAAAAAACCCTGGTCAATAATAAATTTTCAGGTTGGTCTATGGAATGTGGAGACTCTGAAATTAATGTTGAAGGAGAGTGAAAATCCTTGGGATGCAGAAGTTTTAGGTTCTCTTAGAACAAGGCTTTTCCCTGAATTTGAGTTTTATTGTTTAGATGATGACGCAAATTCTCCTTATGTATATGGTAAAGGTTGGCTCGTTGTTAGAGGAAAATGGAATGCGCCAGAAGTGCTTAGACTTGAAAAAAAACTAGAAATCAAAATCGCTTTAGGAAGCCGTGAAATTGGTGATTTTTCAAATGGTATAAACCTGAGTCTTTTACAAAGAGTTGATATCCATTTAAGAGTTTTTTTGTATAAAATTAAAATAGCTTTTTTAAAAATCTATAGGAGGATTTAACAATGAAAATTGGGGTTTTATATATAGCGCTTGGTAGATATAGTGTTATGTGGTCTGAGTTTTATCAAACAGCTAGACAACATTTTTT
>CAYJDZ010000192.1:0-2472 GCA_964368955.1 uncultured Mariniplasma sp. | reverse complement strand
CCCTCAATTTTTTCAATAAGATTGCTAGAATAGATCAAAACATCAAAATAATAGGGGTAATTAACACCAATAATTTTCACATCTGCAGTAGCTTTTGGACCTAAATCAGCATGAATATCAACGATAGATAAACTAAAAGCAAAAATCAAACATAAAATTAACGTCGTTAGTTTTTTAAACAATTGAAGTACCCCCTTATAAAAATAGAATGGAAAGTGCAATTAAAACTTGGCCTAGATAATAAGTAGCAAGGTTTGCTACTGTGAAAATATGGCTTTTTTCATTCTTAAAATAAATTGGTGCTAAAATCAAGTCAGATAACCCAAAGAACAGTGCGCCAATCATAAAGGATAGACTATATCCATTGAAATCAAGTTTAAATGCTTGTAGGACTGCAAGTCCAACCATGACAAAAATGATAAATGTATAAATATAAGTCATGACTTCTAATTTCTTCATTTCAAGTTTCATGATCTTTCCGCCTAGATAAACAACTAAAGTCATTAAAGCGCCAATCAGTAGGGCATAATAATTAAACCCTATAAAATAACTCATCCCTGTTATATAAAAGAAATGTCCGATACCAAAGGCAATCATCCCTTTTTTAATCGTATATTCTCTTTTCTCAAAATAGAAATATTGAACCTCCAAAAAGAGGTCTCCAACAAGTCCAGATACTAAGCCTAGGATAATACATAAAAATAGGATCAAATATTTAAAATCAAATAATAAGATTTGAAACCCAACACTTGGATAACTTACATAATGATAAATACCATAAACACCAATAGCTATAAAAGAAAGACTCGTAAATCCTTTATAAAAGAATCCTTCTAAACGTCTATTTTTGATAATGTTATAGATAAATAACCCCCACATTAATAAAAATAAAACAATAAGACCATAAATCATTCATCTTCACCCCTTCGAAATTATTATAATTTTAAATACATACTAATTTAGTTTCATTATACCATCAATTATCCATTAAAAAATCAAATTCTTACTGTTCTTTTTGATCATCATATGCTTCTCGAACTGCTTGATGATCAATAGGGACGTCATCTTCATCATCCATTTTAGTGATCATTAATTGGTGAATTAATTTACTATCAAACTTTAAAGAGAAAAAACCAATGACTGACATTGATAAAGCACCAATAGAGTTGACGATAAAATCGTTCATGGTATCTAATAAAGCATCTTTTCCAATTAAAGGAACCCCAGTATCAGTCATGTATTTTTGCATATTTAAATCACCAAAATAATCCCAAATAAACTCATAGATTTCCCAGACAACGCCAATTGTTGTTGCAAAACAAAAAGCAACCAAACTCACGAAAAAAGGGTTTAACTTAACATATTCATAATCGTTAAGCATTGAAATCAGTGAAAAACTCAAAACTGCAAAGAATGCACTGCTAGACATATGTAGAAGTTTATCCCATCCAGGTACTCTAAAATGAAATCTGTTAAATTCACCTAAAATAATTGCTGAATACAAAAATAATAACATGAAAATAATCATGATTGGTGGGATATATACTTTAAATCTTTTTTCAATAATTGAAGGTATGAAAAGTAAGAATGTGCCTCCCAAAGCCTGCATTGCCATTAAGATATAATCGTTTTTGATTAATGTGACTGTTTCACTATATTCAAGTGGAGCTACAATCGCATTAACTACGGCGTAGATGAAAGACAAGACCATGGATACAAATATGAAATAAAAAATGATTTTTTCAAATCTTGTTCCAAGATGTTTTTCTGCTCTTTTATTTTTCATTGCTTCCTCCTAATTTATAGATTAATGTATCAGTCAGAGTACAATAAATAGTTTTATCGTAAATAAAGCATAATATCTCAGTTAAATAGATTTATTATGATTTATGTTCTAACTATATGTTATCACATATATTTGTTTTTACAAATTTCTACTTGCTATTTACATATTTATCAGAAATTTAGATTTAATAGACAACTATTGCTAAAAAAATGCCCATTTTATGCAAAAGGGCATTTATACATGTTATGTAATTTTATCCTTTAACTCATCAAGTGATGTATTCCAAGTCGTCATATAATACCCATATTCAATCAGTGGTTGTTCCTCATTTCCTGTAAGACTTACTACATCATATACCTTGTAGAATAAGCCCATATATTTAATACTACCACCATCATCATAAGAAGCTACTTTAATCACAAATATAGGTTTTTTTTCATTATTTATTCGTATTTTGTCTGTGGATATGAAAATAACAAAAGCCATCATAAAAAATGCTATTACAAGAGATAAATATTTTATTCCTCTTTTCACTAATGACCAACTCCCTTAGTCTATTTATGATTTACTTTAAACGTTTTCCATCATGATCAAATGTTTTTTTCAAAGCTTTCTCAGTTGGAAATATAGAGCAAACTAATAAAATAGTTTGCACCAATGTAATGATAATACCAACAACTGAAATC
>CAYJDZ010000191.1:0-2475 GCA_964368955.1 uncultured Mariniplasma sp. | reverse complement strand
AAAATGTCTTTTTACTTTATTATGCTTGTTTTTTCCCCCAAGGAAAAATCATAGGCGTTTTTTTAGTGTAGGCTTCCCAGCCATCATACTTAGCCATGTGACGTTCAAGAAGCGGAGTTGATATTTTCAATAATACTAAACTCATCAAAACTGGAGATATCACTAAAGTCAGATAGTACCAAAGACTAACTGTAGAGGAAAACAATGTAGCTCCAGTTATATACAATCCAACCCAAATCAATACTTCTCCAAAATAATTAGGATGACGTGTAATTGACCAAAGACCTTTATTCATCAACGTTCTACTTCCTGCTTTAATATGTCTTCTCAGTTGTTCATCTCCAACCACTTCAAAGAATAGACCAACAAATGCAAGCAACAAACCAATAAGAACAATAATCATTGTATTTTCAGAAAAAGTAAACTCATTAAATTTAATGACGACATAGCTTGCTGATCCAACAATAAAGTTAATAATCCCTTGAACCATAAACACTCTAAAGAAAGCGATGATTACAACTTTATCTCCCCATTCTTTACGCCATTGTGCATATCTGAAATCTTCTGGTTTACCCCAATTTCGTTTAATTAAACGAAATGACAAACGAGAACCCCATAATGTGATAAACACCACAATAACAAACGATAAAATCGTAGGTTCTTTTGTAATCAAGAGCGTCGCCCAACTACCAAAAACAAATCCAAGTCCCCATCCCATATCCACAATTGAGTTATCTTTAACTACTTGCGCAACGATGAAGAACACTGTGAAATACCCTAATACCACTAACATTGGTATTAGAAGTGCATCTGTTGTAAAATATTGAAACCCGATTGTAGCAATCGCAACTGTTATACCTAGTAAAACTGTGTAAATCATAATTCTTTTTATATCCATAGTTTCCACCTCAACATAATTTATTTAATCATTGTTATATTTATTATAATACCTTGAAATGTTTTTAATATCAAATAAAAAGATTATAAATAAACTCCGCTTTTAACACAAAAAAGACATCTTATAACCTTCCATGTGTTAAAGGAGCAAAGATGTCTTGTATGCATTAGTCTTCTAAATCAAAATGTCCTTCATTTTCTCTGAAAAATTGATTTTTATACAAATCAAAATATGGTCCGCGTTTAGCAATCAGTTCATCATGACTGCCCATCTCAATGATTTTACCCATCTCTAACATGATGATTAAATCACTTTTAACAATTGTTGATAATCGATGAGCAACAATAAAACTTGTTCTCCCCTTTAGCAGTTGATCGGTAGCTTTTTGAATAACTAATTCTGATTCTGAATCAATAGATGAGGTTGCTTCATCTAAGATTAAAATCTTTGGATCGGCTAAAACTGCTCTGGCAAATGATATCAATTGTTTTTGCCCAACCGATAATAGATTACCACCTTCTCCAACAAATGTGTCATACCCTTTATCGATATGCTTAACAAAATCATCAACACCAACCATTTTCGCTGCATATTTTACTTCTTCATCACTAGCATTTAAGTTTCCATATCTAATATTCTCTAAAATAGTCGTAGAAAATAAATGTGGACTTTGAAGCACATAACCTAATCTTTTATGTAACCAGTGAATTGAGCGATCTTTGTAGTCTTTTTGATCAATTAATATTTGCCCTTTAGTTGGCTCATAAAATCTTGATAGTAAATTAACAATTGTCGTTTTTCCAGAACCAGTATGACCAACTAACGCAACACTTTGTCCAGGTTTCACCTTTAAATTAAAGTTTTCTAAAATAAGTTCATTTTCTAAATAAGAAAATGTTACATCTCTAAATTCAACTTCTCCAACTAAGTCTTCCCAATTTTCAGTTTTATCTACAAATAGAGTTCCATAAATTTCTTCCACTTCTTTTCGGTCAACTAAATCTGGTTGTGTTTCAATAAGGCCAACAATCCGTTCTGCGGAAGCCTGTGCATTTTGAAAGTCTGATAGAATTCTTGTGATTGCCATAATAGGCTCAAAGAAGTTAACCGTATATGCAATAAACATTTGCAGTGTTCCAACTGTAATAATCACTTCTAAAACATAAATGGATCCTTTATACATCGTTGTCCCTACTGCAATATATGCTAAAACTAAAATAATCGAAGAGAATATTGCTGATGAAATAACTGCTTTAATGCTTGCGCTTTTTAATTGATGTGCAGTGTAGGCAAACTCATCAAAATTTTGTTTTTCAATACTTAAACTTTTTGTTGTTTTAGCACCTAAAAATCCTTCATTATATTGTGCAGTTAATTGTGAATTGTGTTTTCTTGCTCTTCTGTGTTGTTTCAAAATGAGTTTCCTAAAGAAATAAGCAATCACAAACATCACTGGCACAACAATCGTTACAATTAAAGCTAATTTAAAAAACGTTAGATATAAAACAATTAAAATAAAGATCATCGATAATCCTGCCCAAACAAAATCAACTAATCCCCAAGAGATAATCAGTGAT
>CAYJDZ010000190.1:0-2498 GCA_964368955.1 uncultured Mariniplasma sp. | reverse complement strand
TAATACCATTAAAGAATGCAAAATCATTGGAAGAACCATGTGCTTTAATCACAACCCCATCCAATCCCATAAGTAGAGCACCACCTATTTCTGAGGCATCAAGAGAACGTTTAAAGTTTTTTAATGATTTTTTCATTAAAAGTGCGCCAATTTTACTAATGAACGAAGATTTTATTTCTCTTTTTAAAACCATGCCTAACCCTTTTGCAGTGCCTTCCATCGCTTTCATAACAACGTTGCCTGTAAACCCGTCTGATAATAACACATCGGCTTTGGTTGTAAATATTTCTTTAGGTTCTAAATTCCCAAAGAAATTTATATTAGGATCTGCTTTTAACAGTTTATATGTCTCAATATCTATTTCTCTGCCTTTGCCTTCTTCACTACCAATATTTAATAAAGCTACAGTTGGCTTTTCTCTTTTAAGAACCTTTTCAGCAACAACTGATGCATATACTGCAAAATCATGTAGGTGTTCTGGTCTTAAATCCACATTTGCTCCTGAATCTAACAAGATCCGGCCTCTTTGATCATAAGACGGAATAATCGGTGCGATTGCTACTCTTTTCATTAATGGCATTCTTCTAACAATAAAATGTCCACCAACAACAAGTGCTTGTGTAGGTCCCGCACTTACAACAGCATCGACTTCTTTATCTTTTAAAGCTTGAAGCGCTTTAAACATTGAGAGCTCTTTATTTGTTCGATACTGTTTAATTGGATCTTTTTCTCCCATTTCAAGATAAAAAGGTGTATGAACAACTTTTAAGCGCTCATGAGTTTTTAAATAAGGTGCCATTTTTTGTTCGTCACCGAAAATGATAATTTCGATATTTTTAAATTTATCTAAAGCAGCTAGAGTGCCTTTTACAATAGGTTCAGGCGCAAAATCCCCACCCATTCCATCGACAGCAATTTTTATCATAGGTCTACCTTCTTTCGTATGTATCATTATATCATATTTTCAATGTGTTTTTGATGTATCTATTTAAATATTTGTATTTTGAATTTGTCTTGAAATCTTTTTGGTCCATGAGATAGCTAACATTCTTAGATGCTTCAATTAAAATGTTATAATCATCAACTAAATCTAGAAAACTAAATTTTAGGTATCCGCTTTGATCAACCCCCAAGAAATCTCCAGGTCCTCTTTCAATTAAATCATATGCGGCAAGTTTAAATCCATCATCTGTTTTTGTGAGCAAATCCAATCTTTCAATATCCTCTTTTTGAGAAATAATGAAGCACTGAGATTCCAAATGAGATCTTCCCACTCTACCCCTTAACTGATGAAGTTGGCTAAGACCAAAGTGTTCAGCAGAATAAATTGCTATTAAAGTAGCGGTAGGAATGTCTATACCGACTTCGATCATTGTTGTAGAAAGCAAAATAGATCCTGGAGTATAAATAAACTGCTCCATTTGACTTTCTTGTTCATCGTGAGAAAGTTTTCCATGTAGGGTAAATATTGGACAAGAAAAATTCATTTCCAACTCTATTTTTACACTTTCAATATTATCATCTACTTTATCAGAAGATATAGCAGGGACAACAACAAACACATGTTCTTTATTTTTAATTTTTTGATCAATTGCACTATAGAGTTTAGCAACATCTTTTTTGAGTAGGTAATGTGTTCCGATTTTTTTTCTATTGACTGGTTTTTCTTTAATGATAGACACATTAGACTCACCGAATGCAACCATGGCGAGTGTTCTAGGAATCGGAGTAGCTGTTAAATAAATAACATCAGTCCCAAGTTCTTTTTGGGTAAGCTGATCTCTCGTCTTTACCCCAAATTTATGTTGCTCATCAATAATTGATAAGCCTAAGTGATCAAATATAACATCTGACTCAATTAAAGCATGTGTGCCGATTACCATATCATATAGATGATTTTTAATGTCTGATTTTAGTTTATCCTTGTTTTTCGTCTTACCAGTCAATAATGCGATATTCACGTTTTTTAAATGGGCTTTAAAATACTGATAGTGCTGATTGGCTAGAAGTTCAGTCGGCGCCATAAACGCAACTTGTTCCTTGCTTTGAAAGATAGGTAGACAAGCAAGTAGGGCAACTAATGTTTTGCCTGACCCAACATCACCTTGGATGAGACGATAGTTTGCATAAGGTTTTTTATAATCTCGGTAAATATCATTAACTGCTAGTTTTTGATCACTAGTTAATTGGTATGGAAGCTGTTCAATAAAAGATTTTATGATCTGAATATCATATGTTTTAGGTGCTCTTAATTTTTGTCTGAGTCTTTGTTCTGAGATTAATTTTAATTGCAGATAGAACGCTTCCTCATATTTAAATCTTCTTCTAGCCAGTTTGATATCTTCGAAGGTTTTAGGTAGATGAAGCATTTGATAGGCCTGTTGTCTTGGTATTAGATTATATTTATCTATAAATACTTCAGGAATTGTTTCATAGATTTCAACTAGTTTTTCATCAAAAATAGTTTGGACTAAATTAGAAATTGTTTTATCGTATAC
>CAYJDZ010000189.1:0-2543 GCA_964368955.1 uncultured Mariniplasma sp. | reverse complement strand
GGCGCACTGGCTAAACCCTCCGGTAGATGAACCGATATCAACAACTATTTTATCATTGAAATCTATCTTAAATTCGGTAATGGCATGAAACAATTTTTCACCTGCACGTCCCACAAAGTGCTTTGTTTCAACTAATTTTATCAAATCAGTATCTTTAATCTCATATCCAGGCTTTAAAATGGGTGTGCCATAATTTAAAACAAGACCACGTTTTATATAATCCGTGGCCTGTGATCTCGATTTAACTAGGTTGTTTGAAACTAAATAGATGTCAAGTCTCACTTGATCAATTCCTTTATATTTTTTTTAACTGCATCGATATCCATATCATATCTTTTTAGCACATCTTGATAGTGTCCATGTTCAACTATTTTATCAGTAATTGACATTTCAATTATTTTTTGATGATGGTTATGTTTAGCCATATATTTCAAGATTTGTGGATATAGTCCACCGATATTTGATATTTCTTCGTAAACTAAAACTTTAACGTCTTGACTGAAGATTTCTTTTAACATGTGTTCGTCGATTGGTTTAATAAATCTTGCGTTTATGATTGTTCCCTCAATCTTCAATGATTTTAAAGCTTTATCTAATAAATCAAGACTTGGTCCATAGCTAATTAAGACTAATGGTTGATTGCCTTTTTTAAAATATGTCCATACCGGTTTAATTTCATTAAAAGTTATCTCTGTTTGTTTCATATCAAAATTTACTCTACCTCTTGGATAGCGTATCACAAATGGATGGTTTTGATTTACAAACCCATAATAAAGTAAATCAAATGCTTCTTGTGCATCATAAGGCATTGAAATTACAAAATTAGGCATTAGATTAAACATAGAGACATCAAATAAACCTTGATGTGTTGACCCATCTTCTCCAACAATTCCAGCACGATCAACTCCAAAGACGACATGATGATCTGATCTGGCAACATCATTTAAGATTTGATCAAAAGCCCGTTGGCTAAATGTTGAATAAAGAGGCAGAAATACATCGACACCTTGATGTGCCATCATACCTGCCATGGTCGCTCCATGTTCTTCGGCAATACCTATATCAAAAAACTGGTCACTATATTTTTTTTGAAATTCATTCATCGAAGTGCCTACTGTCATCGCTGGCATGATTACAAACGTCTTTTTATGGTCTTGAAGTTTGTCTAAACCAAATGCAATACACTGGCTCCATGATAGGCCTTCACTAACCTTGTTCGATGCTTTAGATACTCCATGGTATGTTCCAATACTGTCGTTTTCAGCATCCTTATGCCCTTTACCCTTATCAGTAATGATATGAAGAACAACGCTTTTCTTTATTTTTGAGATTCTCTTTAGATTATAAATTAACCCTTTTAAATCATGTCCATCTACTGGACCGATATACATATACCCTAAGTCTTCAAAGATATTTTTTCTTTGAAGTAGACTTCTAACACTTCTTTTAATTCTACTTAAAACCTTAATGATAATTTCTGGTAATATTCTTTGCCACATTCTTTTTGTTCTAATTACAACTTTATTACTTCTAAATCTAGTTAATGCTTTAGATAGGGAACCAACACTTTTAGAGATACTCATTTGGTTATCATTTAAAATAATAATCCCTCTTTTATGAGGATCAGTGCCTAATAAATTGAGTGCTTCAAAACTCATTCCATTCATAATGGAAGCATCCCCTACAACGGCAATCCCTTCACCGTCTTCTTGTTTAATCATTTTAGCGTATAAAAGACCATATAAAGCTGATAATGCAGTGCCTGCATGTCCACTTTCCCATAGGTCATGAATTGACTCTTTGTAATTGATATAACCAGATAGGCCATTTGTTTGTCTTAGTGTATCAAATTGTGACGCTCTACCCGTTAAGATTTTATGTGTATAAGCTTGATGTCCAACATCAAAAATAATTGCGTCTTGTGGACTATTAAATACATAGTGCAACGCAATAATCAGTTCAACCGTACCTAAATTTGAACTTAAATGACCACCTGTTTTTTCTAACTGTTTGATTAAAAAAGAGCGAATTTCTAATGCAAGTGCTTCTAGCTCTTTTAAATTTAAATCTTTTAAAAAGCTTGGATCTTTGATGTCAAATAAATTAATACTATTCATTAATTTCCTTAACAACAAGCTTTTCAGCACTTTCTAACATGTCGTAACAAGCTTTTGACAGTTTAATTCCTAATTGATATTTTTTAACAGCTTCATCGAGTGGTATCTCTTTATTTTCTAAGTCCTTAACAACTTGTTCTAACTCTTTTAATAATGCTTCAAATGTTTTTTCAGCCATTATTTCTCCTTCTTTCTTTTCACTTGTGTATATAATAAACCATCTTTTAGTTCAATTTCTATTTCATCATTTAAGCTAACATCAGCAACAGATGTTAAAATCTTATGATCACGTTTTATAATCGCATACCCTTTATCCATTAATCGTAAAGGAGATAGTGCACTTAATTCTTTAGTTAGTGAATCAAATTGATGATACTTATTTTGGTAGATACTTTGGATACATTGATTTAACAACCGATTTAAAGA
>CAYJDZ010000188.1:1228-2548 GCA_964368955.1 uncultured Mariniplasma sp. | reverse complement strand
ATGGGACTATTTAACATTGGTGCCTCAGGGCAATACACAATGGGGATGTTCTTTGCTTTATACGTTGGCTTTATGTTACCTATGGCTGCCCCAATGCATTGGATCGTTGCAATTTTAGCTGGTCTTATCGGTGGGATGATTATGGGTTCTATCCCAGGTATCTTAAAAGCATTCTTTAATGTGAATGAAGTCATCACCTCGATCATGTTAAACTACATAGGCATGTATTTAGTTGATATGTTTGTCCAAGGTAATTCAAACATGTTTACCTCTATTCAAACAAGAACGAAGTACTTACCTGAATCTGTTCAATTAATTTCACTGGGGATTAAAAACTCAAGTGCCAATATTGCTTTATTATTTGCGATTACGATTGCAGTTGTTTTATATGTTGTTTTGCATAAAACAACATTTGGTTATGAGCTAATCGCAACCGGCCATAATAAAGATGCATCTCGATATGCTGGTATTAACTATAAAAGGAATACCGTATTAACGATGGCTATTGCTGGTGGTCTTGCAGGTTTAGGTGGGGCATTTGCCATTCTTGCACCTTCTGTGATTGCAGGATCTTCAATGACCTATGAACCCATTAACATTATTGCAGTCAATGGATTTAATGGGATTGCAGTTGCCTTATTAGGAAATTCCAATCCAATTGGAATTATCTTCTCGGCAATCTTTATTTCCCATATTCAAAGAGGCGGTACTTCTGCAAGCTTATTTGGTTACAAGCCAGAAATCATTGATATCGTTATTGCAATCATCATCTACTTCTCAGCATTCTCACTCATCATGAGTTCATTTATCGCTAAATTCTTTATGAATATGAAAAAGCATAAGGATGAACCTATACAAAAAGTCGTTGACTTAGACGAGAAGGAGGTTTCTTAATATGGATGTCATCTATTATTTAATTCAAAATATGCTTCCTGTTGCGATTCCACTTCTATTAGTTGCTCTTGGTGGGATGTTTAGTGAACGTAGTGGTGTCGTAAATATTGCTTTAGAAGGGATTATGTTATTTGGGGCATTCTTTGGTGCACTCTTTATTTTCAGTGTTCAAAACTCAAGTGCTAATCCTCAAATGCTACTCTTAATTGGGATGATTGTTGCTGGACTATCTGGTATTGTCTATTCAATGCTTCTAGCTTATGCAGCAGTTAACATGAAAGCAAACCAAGTCATTACAGGTACATCACTAAATATGTTAATTCCTGCAGTGATTCTTCTATTTTCAAAAATGGCATATAATTCTGATGGTATAACAACCAACCTTGCTTTATACATTAGAGAAGTACCGCTTTTATCTAAAATACC
>CAYJDZ010000188.1:0-1128 GCA_964368955.1 uncultured Mariniplasma sp. | reverse complement strand
GTTGCTGGATTTGGGTTCTTAGCGCTTGCAGTTATGATTTTTGGACAATGGCAACCCATTAAAATTATGTTTGCAGCCTTATTCTTTGCCTTTTTAAGAACACTTGCTTATTCAATTCCTTTAATTCCATTTCTAGATAACTTAGGCATTAACAACACCTATTATAAGATCCTTCCTTATTTTGCAACACTTGTTGTCTTAGTATTCACATCTAAGAAGTCAAGAGCACCAAAGGCTGAAGGTATTCCTTATGATAAAGGATTAAGATAAAAATGAGAAGGTGACTCTTTGTCATCTTCTTTTTTTTATCTATGAGTCCCTATAAAAAAAGCATCTAAACTCTAGATGCTTTTTACATATTTATTAATATAGCTTACATAAATCCCATCGTAAACACTGTTAAAATTAGAGTCGCTGTATTTGCGATAAATCCATATAGCATTGCTTTTCGTTTTCCTTTTTCTTTTAGATAATAACGATAAAATAGGATTTCAACAATAAACACACCAGTCTCACCTAAAATGATTACTCCAAAGAGTCCAAAATAAGAACCCCAGAAATAAAATGATAATATCATGAAAAAGGTAAGCACTGTTTGAGTGACTATATTCGTGAGTCCAACAACTTTATAACTTGTTATATTTCTATACCCAAACCAGAGTAGAATCAATATTTCTACTGCAACAGTTATTAAAACTCTTAGCCCTAAAGAGATACTCATGTGTGTATAGGGAATATCTTCTCTTAAATTTCCTGCATCCATGATTGAGGTGCTTAGATCAACACCCGTTAGATCATATGTCATTTCTGAGTTAAATAGTTTTCGATTAATGATTTTTGATGTAATCATTGTGTCATCTTCTAAGATAATGATAATCTTAAATGTTGTGGGGGCGTGAAAGTAACCGATTTGATAGATTTCTTTATTTTTATCCGGTCTTGTTAAACCTGCTGGTGCACCTGTACTGTGTAGTGTTCTTGACACATATCCGTCACGATCTTGGTAACCGTTCATGACTTCCGTTGGATAATCATCTTGATAGTATTGTTCGCGCCGTTCGATTAGTTCATCGCCCTCAATTTTTTCAATAAGATTGCTAGAATAGATCAAAACATCAAAATAATAGG
>CAYJDZ010000187.1:0-2568 GCA_964368955.1 uncultured Mariniplasma sp. | reverse complement strand
GCTTAGTAATCATTGGATTTGTAACTGTTTGTGTGATAGGAGCGATTAAGCTCCCCCCATTTGTATTAAAAGTGATGACATACTCATATATTGACCAAGTTGCATAAACTGTGAGCGACTTTGTTTTCACTGAAGACAAATCATAAATGTTTGTAAAGGCAGTGATATACGTTTGATTATCTATATACCAACCATTAAACGTATATCCTTCTTTAGTGGGTGCTTTAGGAAGACTAAAACGTTCTCCAATGGTTAAAATCTGGATTTCAACTTGAGTGCCACCATTAGAATCGTAAATGATTTCTAGGGTTTTACTCTTCGAACCGCAAGATGACATCGACAAAATGAGAACAATAAAAAGAAAGATTAAGATAAACCTTTGTTTAAATATATACATGAAAACACCTCTTTCGAATGGAGTCTGAGATAGATTATTGTTAGTCTAATTATATCATGAAATTTAAATTGAGTAATTTATAAAAGGTGAGGAAACTTTTATTTTAAAAATTTAACTATGATATAATTAATGCGATAAACAAATAATTTTTAGAGAGGAGATAAGAGCTATGCAAAAAACTAAAGATCTAATGACTCATAGTGATGAATACCAAGATTATTTATTTGATAAAGATCTAATTTATATTCGTCCAGTATTATTAATTAGTGCTTTGCTTTATGCATTGTTTGGTGTGATTGATTATTTTTTTTATCCACAATATTTAACCTATTTTTTAAAAGTTAGATTTTTACTGGTTATCCCTCTTATCTTATTTGGGTATGTATATTCATTTCATAAAAGTTTCAGGACCATGTATCAATATGTTTTAACAGCCCTTCTTTATGTGGGTGGGTTGGGTATTATTTTAATGATTTTTATTATCAACGGAGTGAATTATTATTACAGTGGTTTATTTCTGATCTTTTCTATAGCGTTCTTTTTATTAAGACTCAAAACTTTTTATTCTACTTTTGGTTCACTATTATTGGTAATTTCTTTTTTTGGTGTCGGTATTTTTTATAGCGATTCCACGATCATGGACATATTAGGACATGGACAATTTTATATATTTTCAATAATCGTGGGTTTTATAGGATCGAGATATTTTGAGTCATATCGGCTTAATCAATATTATCAAGAATCGATTATTGCAGGCGAACAAGTTGTCCTAAAAAAACAAATATTTAAACAATATGAAGATATTAAAAACTATCATTCATCTACAATTTTTGCATTAGCTAAACTTGCGGAATCACGTGACCAAATGACTGGAAACCATATTCATAGAGTTAGTAAAGTATCTGGATTTCTTTCTAACGAATTACCAGATTCTCTTTATGAAAGCAACTCTTTAAACAAAGAAGAGTTTATCGATACGATTACATTAGCTAGCTCACTACATGATATTGGGAAAATAGCAATATCTGATATTATTTTAAATAAACCAGGAAAACTAACTACTGAAGAATTTGATATTATGAAAACTCACACCACGATTGGTTATGAGGTTTTAAATGAGATAGAAGAAGAATATGGCGGGAACATGTTTATCTCACTAGGTAAACAAATATCTAAATCTCACCATGAACATTGGAATGGAAAAGGATATCCTGAAGGACTTAAAGGCAATGAGATTCCGCTTGCCGCAAGAATTGTAGCAATCGTTGATGTGTATGACGCATTAATATCTCAACGCCCCTACAAACCAGCATTTTCAAAAGAGAAAAGTATAGAGATTATAAAACAAGGCATAGGAACTCACTTTGATCCTATAATTGCAAAAGCTTTTATTGAGATGGTTTCTAAATCTGAAGATCAATTACTTTATGGGGTTTAAGAATTTAAGAAGAAAGGTTTGATGATATGAAAACTTATGAAGCATTTCACGGAAATATATTAATCTCAGAAATAGGAAAAGAGTTAAGAAGGATCGCTAAAACTGAGAAAACGGCATTTAAGATTCTTACTGGATATGGCGCGTCTTCAGGAAACTCCCAATCAAAAGGTGCTGCCCTTCGCTCTTTAAGTAAAATGAAAAAAGAAGGGATTATTCAAGGATATGCTCCAGGAGAGATTAAAAATCAATTATTGTTAGACACTTCACCCTATTATGATACAAAAACAAGATATGAATCGGTATTGAAGGGTGATTCTGATTTTGGGAATGATGGTATTATATTTATATTTGTCAAATAATTTAAATGGTCTCATAAACCGTGCGACGTCATGTTGTAAAGGCTTGTTATTTCAAAAATATAAACTCCATGTGGGGTTATCAGAAATTATAAAACCTTTCATTAATAGCATTGAATCAGCACGCATTATTTAAAGAGGTTTATTCAACAACTAAAATTGCTTTTATATCAGGTTATGATGAATTTGATTATGCATTAAAAGCAATCCTTTGGGGTTGCTTTTCTCCTTATTATAAAAAGATGACTTTAAAAAGTTAAAAGTATAAGAAAATGATAAAATATATGTGAGAAACAATTAAGAAAGGTTTAAATAGATGAACCCATATATAATCATAGGTATTTTTATATTCAGCCTATTATTACCAAACATTATTT
>CAYJDZ010000186.1:0-2586 GCA_964368955.1 uncultured Mariniplasma sp. | reverse complement strand
ACCTCCTTCTTTACATAAGTATGTGGTATGAATTTCATTCTTCCACTATGGTGTGTTTTCACACGCGTTATAATTCTAACATTAAGATCCACAAAAGTCAATAAAAAAATCAGATTAAATTATCTGATTTTTGCTCCAAAAGGAATTAATGCTAGTTTCGCTAATTTAACCCACTGAATTGCAAATGGAATACCAACGATTGTGATAGCAAAGAATGCTGCAATCACAAGATATCCAACTGCCATTTCCCAGCCTACAAAGACCATCCAAAGGATATTTATAATTGGGTACTTATCAAAGTCTAGGTGAACTTCCTTACCAAAGGGCGTTAAGACAATTCTTGCAAATTTAAAACATTGGGTAGCAAGTGGTATACCAATGATAGTCACCGCAAATATTATACCTAGAATAATCCATAAGATAGAGGCTAATAATCCCCCAAAAACAAGCCAAGCAATATTGCCTAATAGTTTCATCTTATACCTTCTTTCTTGCTTCTTAACTCATTATAACATGGTTTATATTATTTCAAGAAGAAGATACTATTTATGATTAAAAACCACATTCCTTATCATCGTCACAAGATTGACTAGCATCTTGATTGGTCAATGTTTGAACTTGATTACTCTCTAACCAAATTTGATTTAATACTTGTGTAAAGTAATCTTCTTGTTGAGCTCCGGAAATACCATACTTTCTATTTACAACAAAGAATGGAACACCTTGAACCCCAACTTTTCTTGCTTCATCAATTTGAGCTTGAACTTCTTTTTTATATTGCTCAGACTCTAAAACCGCTTGAGCTTTTTTGGCATCTAAGCCCACCTCAGTAGCAAGTTCAACTAAAGTATTGATTTCACTTAGGTTTTTACCATCAGTAAAATAAGCTTTCATGAGTCTAGTTGTCAATTTTTCTTCTAAATTTTTAGTTGCAGCAAATTTAGCTAAACGATGAGCATCAAATGTGTTTGTCATTTGAATATGATCATAATTGTAGGTAAGTCCTACTGTTTTTGCATTTTGCTCAAACATTTTAAATCTATCTTTTGCTTCTTTAACACTCATGTTGTGACCTTTAGCAAACGATTCATACGCTGAGCCTTCCATTGTTTTTGGCGCATATGGATTGAGCTGATATGCTTTGTAGGTTACCTCTACTTCATTTTTGTGTTCGAATTTGTTGAGTGCTTGTTCAAATCTTGTTTTACCAATATAACAAAATGGACAAGCAAAGTCTGACCAGATTTCTATTTTCATTTATGTAATACCTCCATTTTCATTTCATATTATAACAAAGATAAGATCGTATTTATAAATTAATGCTTCAATTTTTACAATTATTGAAGTATTTATTGTATTTCATCTATGTCATCATTTAAAAAAAACTGCAACCCGATTGGATTACAGTTTAATGTGTTTATGAGTTATAACTCCTTGACTTCGTGTGCGTCAAGTTCTGTTGGTGTTGCTCTACCGAATAAATCGATATTCACAATCAGTTTTTCTTGATCATTATCTACTGAAGCTACAACGCCTTTTAAGCCAATATATGCGCCAGCAATAATTTCAACTGTTTTTTTAATTAAATGTTCAAATGTAGGTTTAGAAATAATTCCAACCTTCAATAAGATTTGGTTAATTTCATCAGCAGCAAGCGGAACTGGTTTTGTTCCTCCACCTGAAGATCCTAAAAACCCAGTAACTCTTGGTGTATTTCTTACAACGAACCAAGACTCATCAGTAACTTCCATTTCCACAAATACATATCCTGGAAATAGTTGTTTGACCTTCTCTTTTTCTTTACCGTCAGCTTTCTTTTCTATAACTGTTTCTTCAGGAACTATGATTCTAAAAATGAAATCACTCATTCCCATACTTTCCACACGTCGTTCTAAGTCAAGTTTGACGGCATTTTCATAACCTGAATAGGTTTGAATAATGTACCATCTGACCTTTTGACTCATAGAATCCCACCTAAAAGGCGAATGATAAGCATATTATAAAGCAAGATAATACCAGTTAAAATGAATAAGAAAATTAAAACTCTAACTGAATGGTCTAAGAATTTAGGCCATTTTGGCCAAGTAATCTTTTTAAGTTCTGGTAATGCAGGTATAAAAAATGGATAGATGACTAATACCAATCCGAAAATTGAAATCACAAACAATACCCATGCGAATATTAAGCCATTGTTACCTTCACCTAATATTGGGAAATCTGGTCTAATTTGTAGTAAAGTGTTTCCACTTATAATCATTAAAGCTAAAGCCGCAGAAATGGTTGCTAGAATACCTAACAATAAATTCTCCCATTTATATTCTGTCGTTAGAACTTCGAGTAATTTGCTCTTTTGTTCTTCATTTTTTTGTTTGATTGCCATAAAAGCCTCCTATTTACTTTCCTTATGTAGTGTGTGCTTATTACATTTTGGACAATATTTTTTGATCTCAATACGTTCTTTTTGAGTCTCTTTATTTTTTGTCGATGTGTAATTTCTACTCAGACACTCTGAGCACACTAATATTATTTTCTCACGCATTAAAAAACCACTCCTTGTGGTCATTTATAGCAAGTGTATTTTAACAC
>CAYJDZ010000185.1:0-2633 GCA_964368955.1 uncultured Mariniplasma sp. | reverse complement strand
TATGACTTAGAAGTTAAATCGATTTTTAAAATATCGGAAAAGGTTTATCACCTGATCACGGATAAAGGAGAATATGTTCTCAAGTATCATGAAGATGCTAAACAAGAGAACATTTTTTCTCGTCTTTATATGTCTAATGATAATATCTTCCTTTATCCTGTTCGATCACGAAACGACCGTTTTATTGAAACCTATGAACGTCTGTTTTTCTCAATTACGCCTTTTGTTAAAGATGAAGCTTACGTTAATAAAGATATACGATTACATTTCTATGTTCGTGCTTTAGCCTATCTTCATAAAAACTCAGCCTGTTCTATTAAGGTAAGTGATGGCTTTTTTGAAGAATCCTTAAACTTTCTTGAAGAAAAGATTCAAAAGAATAAAACTATTTTAACTAGTCGAATAGAACGTATCGAAAGACAAAACTTCTATTCTCCATCTGATTGGTATTTTATTATGAATTATAGTCATTTTTTAAATGCGCTAAATGAAGCATCAAGAAGACTAGATAATCTAGAAGAAGAATGGGGTATTATTAGTAGCGTTGATTTATCATTAACCTATCAAAACTTTAACTATGACCATATCATCGTTAAACATGAAAAGATTATATCGCTTGATTATATGGCGTTAGCTCCTTCTATATATGATTTAAAAGAATTATTGAAGGAGTCATTTTTGAATAAGATTAATACCGAAAAGTTATTTAAAGAATATACCGATATCCATCCTTTAGAAAAATATGAAATAGAATGGCTACTAGCCTTTCTCTTTATTCCTGATTATAGTTTCTCACTTAATATCGTGGAGGATATCGATATTCAATTTAAAACCTTAAGCTATTTACATAATGTTGAAGCCGTGGGCATTTTCTTAAATGACTATGAACGAACATTAGAAAATCCTTTAAATAATGTTAAATAAAATAGTCATCTCCAGATTTTAGGCGCAAAAGAAAAACAGAGGTAAAAATGCTATAATGTTCAGTGTTTTGAATGATGTATTGCGCTTTTTAATGAAATGATTTATCTTAAAAGTAATGATATGGTTGTATTTTTTGCACAACAAAAACAATTAGACCCGATTAAATTCAAAATCTAATTCCAGATTTAAGAAGTTAATTCCAGTTTTCTTGGTATGTTATTTGAGTAATTTTGGATGCAAAACAACTTGGTCAGGTTTTATGAAATTGTACTTGGTTAGGTCAAGTACTTTTTCATTTAACCAAATCGTTGAAATAACACCCGGACAGCAAGAATTAAGTACTTGTCTAGGTTCAGAATTTATGTGTGAAAATGCGATATTAAGTTGAGCTTGAGTGTATAAATCAAAGTTTGTTGGTTTCGGAAATATTTTTCTGAGTTCAACGTGATTCTTTTCGATTTTTCCTTTTTGACCTGACTTACCAGGATCACAATAGAAAACACTAATCAGTTTTTCATTGGTATCAAAATCATACTCGAGTTGTCTAGGATCTGCAAATTCAGAACCGTTATCTGTTAATATGACAGAGAAAGTCTTCTTGAATAAAGATAATCCTAGAGATGCCTTTATTGTATTGAAGACTCTAGTTACTTCTTGAGAAGTCTTGGACTTGAGTAAAAAGCCCATCATATAATTTGATTTTCTAAATAACAATGTCAATACGCATGATCTTCCTTCATTGCAGGAAACAACAGTATCCATTTCGACTATATTACAATCTTCATTTTCGGTGATGTATGAAATAAAGTCATCATACGTCCTCCCATTCAAGAAAGCTGCATTTGTGGGCTCAAAGCCTCTTTTTTTGTACTTTTTAGGGTATTTTACCCTCTTAGTTAAGTCAATGTTGGATAAATTAGGAATTAATCCTTGATCAATATATTTCAAAATGGTGACATAAGAGCGACCTATTTCTGTCTTATGTGTTAAGAAAACTTGATTCAATGATTGTTTCTTTTCTTTAATTAGAGGACAGAGTAAAGTAGATAATCTGATAAATTCTTGGTCTGATGGATGTGGTCCTTTTCGCGATGTCGTGCGATTGATTCGTATGCTTTTCCATACCTCATCAGGTTTATAAATCAAATGGCTTAAGTGACAACTTGTATATTTGCTGCATCCATTACAAACATAAGGAAATTTGTTTAATAGAAGGCATACAGGGGTTGGCGTGAACTCACTGCATAAAGGGTTACAGTTTCTTTTGCAAGCTGCACAAGCACCTGTTGAATATTTTGTAGTTCGATGACAAACAGGACAAATATCATTTTTATGTTTGCAAATCATTTTCTTACCACATTTATTTGTGGCATCAGTTTCTTTAAATAACCTGTTGCTTTTGATGTGCTTTATAATGCCAGATATATCAAAATGAATTTGCGCGGCAAGCTCTGTTGCGGACTTACAAGTTGTAAGTAAATTTGAAATAGAAATAATTGTTTCCTCATTCAATCTATCATATTGTTTCATATGTATTTCCTCCTTTTTAACAATGAGAAAACTGGAATTAACAATTATATTATAAATTTGGAGATGACTATTTTAAAAGATAGTTTTTGGAAATGACTATTTTATTTAAGTAAATTACTAATCTCGAGTCAAACTTGTTGCAATTGTGAAAACGCTTTTATATAATAAAGTTGCTATAT
>CAYJDZ010000184.1:0-2645 GCA_964368955.1 uncultured Mariniplasma sp. | reverse complement strand
GATCAATATTGTAATCATTAAAATTTCGTTGCTGATAAATCATCACATCGTAAGGAATAATTGATAAAAACATACGTTCAATCAAAGATCCAGCAAATTCTAGATGATTTTCTTTAAGTAATTTAAATAATACTCTAGACACACTTTCGATAATGTCATCACATAAAGACTGATCTGACTTAAAACGGTATAGTTTTTTCATCATTGTCACTTGATCAGCAAAAAGTTGTCGATAATCCATATCTAACAATTTTTTCTCTTCTTTCGTCCAAGTATCAAATCTCATGATGCCACCTTCTCAATGGTATACATTTTTTCAACAACATAGGTTTTTTTATCTTTAAAGACATTCTCTTTAATTTCAAACATTTTAATTTGATCGTCAAGTAAAGATTGATATTCTAAATATGTATTTGTAAAAAGCGTCGCTTCAACTTGGTGTTGACCATCATCAATGGTAATAAAGGCCATTGGTTTTCCTTGTTTTGTTTGGATCACTTTTTGTTTGGTGACAAACCCTAAAAAGCGAATGTAAGGATGTTTATCTATATCTTCTAACGTTTGAAGATTATGTTTTTTAATAAATGACTCATACATTTGTAAGGGATGGTAGGTTAAATTAAACCCCAGAGCTTCTTTTTCAAACATTGCTAAATCCTTAAACCCATATTCTTCATAATTTTTTATTTTAAAATCTGTTACATATAATTCATAACCCGCATGACCAGTCACCTTATTTTCAATCATTGTATGATGATTCAAGCCAAAACTATTTAGTGTGCCACTATGAATAAGCATCTCGATATTTTTATCATTAATCACTGACTTTAAACGATTCTTAAAATCATGAAAATCTTCAAATGCTTTTTCATCACGTATGTCTAGTATTTTTTGAACTTGTGTCTTACCGATACTTTTTATACTTGTTAATGGCATAATGATTTTATTTTTATTTAATAAGTATCGATGATTAGATAGATTTATATCTGGCGCACAAATATCAACTTGATGTTTTCTCAACTCTTGTATATATTCATATGTTGTCTTATCGTTTCCAACACTATTTGATAATAGAACAGTCATAAACTTATGATAATAATTTGATTTTAAATAAGCCATTTGATATGCCACTAAACTATATGAAACACTATGGCTTCTGTTGAATCCATAATTTGCAAACTTAACAATTAAGTCATATATTAACACTGCTATTTCTTTTGAATAATGCTTTATCTCGCATTTTTCAATGAATCTTGCACGTTCTTTTTCCAGAATAATAATATCTTTTTTAGAAATGCCTCTTCTCAGTAAATCAGCCTCTGCAAGCGAATATCCAGCAAATTCATTTGCGATTCTCATGATTTGTTCTTGATAGATGATAATCCCATAGGTTGGTTTTAAAATGTCAGTCAGTTTAGGGTGAATGATTTCATATGGTTTACCATTTCTTCTTTCGATATAGAGATCAATATGATCCATTGGGCCTGGTCTAAATAAAGCAAGTATCGCTATAATGTCTTCGAAAGTATTTGGTTTTAATTTTCTCAAAACATTTTTCATTCCATTTGATTCTAATTGAAAAATGCCTTCAGTTTCTGCTTGACTCAATAGATCATATGTTTTTTTATCATCTAAAGGAATATCTAAGAGTTGAAAAGAAGGGTCTTCTACTTGAATCATCTCAACAACATCATGAATGATTTGTAAGTTTCTAATCCCTAGAAAATCAATTTTGAGTAAACCTAAGGATTCTAGATCACTTGCCTCAAATTGGGACTGAAAAAAGTTATTACTTGTTTCCTGCAAAGGAATATACTTGGTTAAATCTTGGTTGGCTAAAATCATACCTGCTGCATGAGTACCTGTTTGTCTAGGCAATCCTTCTATCTTTTTAGCTACTTCTAAGAGTCTGACCGTTTCTTCATCATTCGTGTCGACTTGATCATTTAAAACTCTTTTAATAATCGCGTTTACTCTTTGAATATCTATTTTCATAACTCTTGCAATATCTCTTATTGATGAGCGCAGGGCAAATGTTCCAAATGTGACAATTGAAATCATATGATTTTTCCCATATTTTTCTTGAACATAAGCGATAACTTCATCTCTTTTATTATCAGGAAAATCCATATCGATATCTGGCATAGTGATTCGTTCTGGATTTAAGAAACGTTCAAAAAGTAAATCATATGTTATAGGATCAACATCTGTTATGCCTAAGCAATATGAAACCAGTGATCCTGCAGCAGATCCTCTACCTGGGCCGACTAAAATGTCATGAGTTTTTGCATATCTTACAAAATCAAATACAATCAAGAAATAATGATCAAATCCCATGTTATGAATGATATCTAATTCATAAACGAGTCTTTCTTGGTATATCTTATGATTTTTATTGGTTTTTTCTAGCCGTTTTTGCAATCCTTTAATCGATAATGATTTTAAAAATGCTTTAGATGAAGCACCTTTAATATCGTATTTAGGCATTTCAAAAATCGGTTTTTCCCACTTAAAGATGATTGAGTGAATCATTTCATCTAAATTTTTAAAGACAAAATCATAATCAGAAAAGTGTTTGATTAGAGCAGCTTTATCCATAAATTGATAATGTGCATCATCAGCCATCACATTTCTTTCATCAGCAA
>CAYJDZ010000183.1:0-2689 GCA_964368955.1 uncultured Mariniplasma sp. | reverse complement strand
ATATAAACATTTCTCTCACCTCTTATCTTTATTATAGCCTATCACTTTTGTAACTTCATTATCACATATCTACAATTAAATGGTTAGGCAATTGGTAGTTTCTCACAATCAATTGTTAAATAGTAAAGTCCATATCAAGATGCATAAGCATTTCTGTTATCTTTTAAGTTTAGATTTGAGAAAACTCATTGCTGATATGTTAAAATAGTAAGGTATCAAAGATTTTTCCATAAATCATAATTAAAAGCGAGGTATAAATATATGAATCAATTATCAGATATCGGATTAATAGGGATTGCTGTCATGGGAGAAAACTTAGCACTTAATATGGCTTCTAAAGGATTTAGTGTTGTTGTCTCATCAAGACATCAAGAAACAGTTGACGCTTTTTTAAATGGACGCGCCAAATCATTTCCAATTACAGGCACAACAAACTTGAGTGAATTAGTGTCACATTTAAAATCCCCTAAAAAAGTAATGCTGATGATTAAAGCAGGAAATCCAGTTGATCAAGTTATTGAACAACTCATTCCTCTACTTGATCAAGGTGATGTCATCATTGATGGTGGAAACTCTCTTTATTTAGACACAACAAGACGGACTCAATACTTAAAAGAAAAAGGAATTCTCTATATTGGAACTGGTGTCTCTGGTGGTGAAGAGGGTGCATTAATTGGACCTTCAATTATGCCTGGCGGCAACAAAGATGCTTGGCCATTGGTCAAACCAATTCTCCAAAAGATAGCAGCAAAGGCCCCAGATGGCGGCATCTGCTGTGACTGGGTTGGAGAAGATGGCGCAGGTCATTTCGTAAAAATGGTTCACAATGGTATTGAATATGGCGATATTCAATTAATCAATGAAACTTATCATATCATGAAAAGCCTACTCAATCTATCTAACGATGAGATGGCAAAAATCTTTTCGACTTGGAACAAAGGCGAATTAGATAGTTACTTAATCGAAATCACAGCTGATATATTAGGGTATAAAGAAAGTGATGGCTCTCATCTCATTGATAAAATCTTAGATACAGCAGGACAAAAAGGAACTGGTAAATGGACAGTTAATGCATCACTTGATGCAGGAGTCCCATTAACCTTAATCGCAGAGTCCGTGTTTTCTAGATTCTTATCCTCGCAAAAAGATGAACGCATCATCGCATCAAACCTCTATCCAAAACCAGTTCTTGAATTAATTAGAAACAAAGCTAATTTTCTTGAAGATTTAGAAAATGCTTTATATGGGGCAAAAATCATATCTTATACACAAGGATATGCACTCATGAAGGCAGCTGCTAAGGATTATAATTGGAATCTTAACTATGGTGGGATTGCCTTAATGTGGCGAGGCGGTTGTATCATTCGTTCAGCTTTCTTAGATAAAATTAAATATGCATTTGAAATTAATCCTAAACTCGATAATCTTTTATTAGATGCTTATTTTGAAGAAACATTAAAGAAAGTCTTGCCTAGTATGCGTAAAGTGGTTGCAACCGCAATCATGAATGGCATCCCTGTACCTACTTTAAGTGCCGCTTTAAGCTATTTTGATGGCTATACGACAGAAAGATTGCCGGCCAATCTATTACAAGCTCAAAGAGACTATTTTGGAGCACATACATATGAGAGAACAGATAAAAAAAGAGGCGAATTCTTCCACACCAACTGGACTGGAAAAGGTGGAGACACATCTTCTACTACATATAACGTATAAATGAAAATCATCACGAAGTCCTCGTGATGATTTTTTTAACTTTATCTAATTTTTTTTATTTGTTTTTTTGTTTTAAAAGTGCCCTTTTTAATATAAATGGAGAATTTGTAATCGTCGCAACAACTGGTGCAATAAAACTAACAGGAACAATCATCCAAATGACTGGCCAATACTGAGGGGCACCTGTAAATGGGTTTGTTTTTAAAAACTTAAAGACAAAGATATCAAATATGATACCCCCTTTTTCATAGTGATCAGGAATCCCAAATACAAAGGATGAATTTCTAATGTTGATGTCTTGATAAGACGCTAAATCCGTCCATCCAAGTAATAGTAAGATCCGTTCATTCACATAAATTAAAGCTAATGTTCCCATGATTGTTAGGGGTAGATAAATAACTCTTTTAAATTTAAAAACATGGAGTTCAAAATATCCCATTAAAAACGGTGCTAGAAAGATAACAAGGTGTGCATAATAAAATCTAATCACATCAAAACTAAATGCACCTTTTGGCCCAAAGTAAATACTGTCAAAGGTATCAAATATTGCTTCTGTTGGATAAATAAAGGCAGCAATACCAGAAGCTATCCCCATTACAATCATATAATCTTTTAATATCTTACTTTTGGATAAAAAGATAAAAGGAAATACTAAAGTAGAAATCGCACAAATATTTTCAAAAGTTACTTTTCGAATAACCACTGGAAACATAGTATTATATGGAGCAAAAAGTAGTTTTGCAAAATGAAGAAAAAGCGCTGAAAATAAAAGAAATAAGATGACTTTGTTTTTAACTTTATCATCTTTATTTTTTAAAATAAGAATCAGTGATACGGTTATTAAAATTGCGATTGTAAAATACAAAAAGTAATAAAAATTCCCAACTTCTACGTGCATATATTGTTTTTCCTTTACTACATTTTTATTAATTATAACATGATTAACCTAAAATAAGTTTGATTGTCGATAAAC
>CAYJDZ010000182.1:0-2689 GCA_964368955.1 uncultured Mariniplasma sp. | reverse complement strand
TGATGCCTTCACTTTTTGTTATTGGACAATACTTAGATATCATATTATCATTTCGGCCATAGATCATCACTTCTATGTTGGGTAACGTTTTATGAATACTATAGAAATTTTGCATAACCATTTTGGTGTTTTCAAAGGTGCTTTCCAAAGACATCGTTATATTTGTAACACCTCTTTTTACCAAAGCGTACAAACTATAACTATTCACAATGTTCATATTGTAATTTGCATACAACTGTTTATCCTGCAATGGCTTGATTGAGCCGAAATCTTGGATGATTATCTTTTCGAAATTCTCATAGGACTTGTAATCACTGATGATTCTATTTTGATAGATATTTGGGTGCTTCATTTTCAAGTTCTCTGAAACAAATACCTCGATATTTGGATATAATTTACAAGCATTGAATTGCTCATAAGTTTCTACTTTTACATGAATATTTTTATGGGGAATAACGGGTTTGACTTCTTCAAAATTTGTCTCTTGTATCTTAAGCGATTTTTTATTTAACGAATTAAATTCAATTATTTCTAAAGCAGCTCTTTTTAACTCTTTGATAACACCTTTGGGTACAAACACATTGTCGCTACAAAAGATTTTGAAATCTTCTAGATAGTAACACGTATTTCCTAGTGTGTTAAAGGTATTGTAAATATCTTCTTTTGTAGTTTTAGTGAGTTTTGCTTCTTCGACTATATAAGTAGAAACAAACTTTTGCATGTTAATAAATTTTGAATTAATTTCAATTTCGATTGGTTTTCCAATTTCACAAGTCATTTTTCCAAATAAAGGAATTAGTTTGAAAGTTTCATCTAGATATTCGCTCATTTCTGTTTCTTGTGAAATATCTAATGTTTTCAAGACTTTTGAACCATTTGCTACCTCATTTTGTATATCTAATACGATAGTATCTCCCTTGTAGGCTTGTTCAACCTTTTCACCATTTTTTAAAATTCTACTAACAACGCCCCCAATATCAGTGATTCCTTCAATTCGAATGCCATCCAAAACAGATAGGGTATCGGTTAATGATATCGTTGTTTTACCATATTGATAAGAAAGTACTGTTCCTACTTCTATCCCTTGATGATTTGGTCTATTCGAATTGTTAATGTTATAAGGCATTTCGTTTAGTATATATCCCTTAGTTTGTTCTCGATTAAAAGAAACCTGTAGATCATGAATACTTTGATTAAGATCATAATTTGGTGTGTCTATATTTTTAAGTGCTTCTTTATAAGCAATTACAGTTGTCGCAACATAGCTTGGTTTTTTCATTCTGCCTTCAATTTTTAAAGACTTCACTCCACAATTTACAATCTCTTTTAGATATTGGATTGTCATCAAATCTTTAGTGCTGAGTAGATAACTAGAGTCACTAACAACTTCATCATTTCTAATGAGCTTATATTTTAGTCTACAAGGTTGGGCACATTCTCCACGGTTTCCTGATCTTCCTCCCATAAAGTAACTCAAAGAACAGTTCCCTGAGTAACTAACACATAAAGCCCCGTGAATAAAAACTTCGATATCAATATCAATGGTTGACGTTATTTTTTTAATATCTTCAAGAGGAGTTTCTCTAGCTAAAACGATCCTTTCAACACTGATTTCTTTTAGATATTTAATTTGTTCTAAATTATAGGTATTCATTTGTGTAGAGGCATGGATGCTTGTATTGGGATATCTTAAGCAAAACGCTTCAATGATTCCAATATCTTGCACGATAAATGCATCTACATGGTGCATAACCAACTCATCAGCAAATGCAAATACTTCTGCTAATTCTTCTTCAAAAATAATCGTATTTATTGTAACAAAAACATGCACATTTCGTAAATGTGCATAAGTTATCATTTCTTTTAGTTCTTCATTTGTAAAATTACTGGCATTTTTTCTAGCTCCAAAGTTTTTACCTGCTAAATAAACAGCATTAGCACCAGCATTGATGGCACTGACAAAAGACTCTTTATTTCCTGCTGGAGCTAGTAATTCTATTTCTTTGTTTTTCATATTTGTCCCTTTTCACAAATCTAGAATACGACAATATTATATCATTAGTTATTCATTTAACTCTTATCCGTTTGTCTTTTTATTTTAATTATAGGTATTTTCAAAATATACTTCATATCTCTTTATGAATGCTTTTTAAATGTATTATTTAGTATAATTACTAAAATTAATGTATCTATACTCGCAAAAGATCATTATCTTTAGTGAATTTTATATAAATCAAATGTCTTATTAAAATGAAAAAAAACACAGTTACTAACTATAGCTTTACTGATTTGTTATAAGTATAGAGTTTTTACTACCTGTCTAAAAAGAAGGTATTTTTACTCTTTTTTTAAGAAATTAAAGTTATTTTATATTTCTACGATTGAATCTTCAATGAATTGTTTAAGATCGGAAGCTATGATGCGCCAAAGTTTTCCTATTTTGGCAGCTTTTAAAGAACCTATCTTTATATAATTATAGACAGTACGTTCAGTTACTTTTAAGATATCCGCAACCTCAGCGATCGTATAGAGTTTTAAGTTTTCTGTCATTTCTTCTTCCTCGTTTCTAAATATACTATATAGCTACAATAATACAACTACATTATATCATCACTTTCATATAAAAGCATATAGAAGACATCATTTTTCTATTAAAATCATTCTATTTCAATATAACTCAATAATAATC
>CAYJDZ010000181.1:0-2699 GCA_964368955.1 uncultured Mariniplasma sp. | reverse complement strand
AGATAAAAGATATATTGATTTAAGGAGGAACAGAAACTATGACAAATCAAGAAATTTTAACAAGGTTAGCGGAATCTAAAAAGGGTCGCTACATCAATTTAACCAAGTCGAAAGATTTAGGACAAGGCATCATTAAGGAAAGTGATATGGTCATTCGCCTGGGAGTCACTTACGCGAATATGCAAATCAATGAAGACAGACAAACCGGACAACTACCTTGGGGAAAATGGGTCGAGGGTTTAGAAAATCTTGTTGTTGAACACAAGGGAAACTATTACCTCCGCATTACATCAACAGACCCAGCCAATCCAGAAAGTGGAGCAGATGTTATTGCAACTCGTTATCTAATGAATGGTCAAGAAATCAGTAAAGAACAAGTTATCGCGATTGTTGGCGAAACAAAATTATCAGGAAGTGCTAGTCCAGTCTACAATGTTAAATTCGAAAACATTATTAAGCTTGGGCGTTAAAATTATTAAAAAGGTAAATTAGCAATATGAACATGAAATCTAAACTTAAGAATATTAAGAAGCTAGTTGGAGGTGAATCTAAAGCACCAGCCGAGAAAAAATATACTCATCATGAAATGAGGATCTCAGTTAAAAGAGATGGAGTTTTTATTGGTTATAAGGCAGACACTTTTTGGAGCATCTGTGAATATGATGGTAAACGACATAAAGCAATAGAGCAAAACCTTATCAGTAATCTTCTTTATATATTAAATTCTAAGGAAGGATTTATTAAACATTATCCCTACGATGGAGCAAATAAACTTACTCTTGAGTTAGTTAATGATGAGGGCGAAGTTAAAGAAACTGTTGAGATAATTAAAAATAGTCAGGAGAAATATGAACAACGCACCTAAAAAGAAATATTCACCACGGATTAATCTGTATGTTAAAGACAAGAAATTTACATACATTGTAACTCGAAACCTTCCACCTGAAACAGTTATTATTGATACTTGTGATGTTAAAAAAGTAAACATGTATTCTTGGTCAGCTCACCCTCATCTTAATAACATAAAGTCTATTTGTCATAGATACCGAACAACTGATGGAAAATGGCATTCAATTGGTCTATCCGGATTATTAGGTTATGGTAAAGGTTGGCAACACTTAAATGGAAACTTATTTGATTTTAGAAAAGAAAATATGGTTAAAAGTGATAATCTTTGGCACAACAAACGCAAATTAAAAGGAGAATATATATAATGTCAACACGAAGTTTAATCGGTATTCAAAATGCAAACAAGACTGTCGAATATATTTATTGTCATCACGATGGTTATTTAGAATGGGTAGGAAACAAACTAATAACTCACTATAAGAATGAAGAAACAATTCGTGAGCTTTTAGCTTTAGGCGATCTATCATCTTTAGGAAACAAACCAATCTCATCTCCTGATGCCTGGGAAGTTTTCTCACCCTCTACTTCAGCTGAATGTCTAAGTTACAAAATGCGGGGTGAGACAGATGTTGATACTAGAACAACAAATAATCTTGATACATATTTTCAAGCAGGTATCAATTCTGGAGCAGAGTATTTATATGTTTATGTGATAGCGGAAAAAGAATGGAAATATAGATACATCTATGATAATAAGCCTTGGCGAAGTGTCCAAGAATCCCTACACGTTAACTAAATAAAATTCAAATAGTTGATTAGTTTTCTTATTTAATGTATAATAAAGATAACAAAATAAAGAGGTATAAGAATGAGTAGATTAGTAAAATGCACCAGAGAAGAAATTGAATATTTAGATCCAGTTTTCGGTCAATTAAGTGATGGCAAGTGGGAAAATAGTGCAAGGATGGAGCCTTATTGGATGTGTAATTCACTTACTGATAAGGGTATTGAAATGGAACGACAAAACAGCCACTATGGAAGAAAAACATATTGGAATCCACTATATGACATGACTGATGAACAAGTTAGATTTTGGTTTGCTGATAAATTAAAAGCAGTTGTTAAAGACTGGCTTAAAGATAATGGTTATAAAGCAGAGGATTGGAGTAGGGTTAATAATGATAAAGTTGATTATTTAAGATCTGGTCAAACTGTTGCTGGTGCCTACAAGGTTTATGATTCATTAAAAGGACGTGAAAGCCAAGAAGGTAAACAAGTAAAAGTTAAAACGGTTAAAAAAGCTATAGATCTTGAACCTGGCGACCAATATGGAAAAGCAAAGGTAGTTGAAGTTATCAAACCATTAACCCCCCGAGACACTGTTATCACTATTGTCCTTGATAACGATGAGGTTGTCCGCATTCCTAAGACATCAACACTTGAAGTTGTTCAAATAAAAACAATTGAATAAGAAAAAAAGAAAAAGTTCTTAATTAGCAATAATTAAGTCTTTTTTTTGTTGTTTTAGTTGATTTATTTATCAATATAATATATAATAATAATATAAAAGAAAGAGGGTAAGGTATATGATCACAAAAAAACGCAATATTGAACTTATTTGTAAAGCTATGGGATGGAAACCGCCAATGTTTTGTGACTCAGGTGCTAATGGGTATTTGACCTGGAAACACAAGACTCCGGAAGACATTGCTGAGATTAAAGCTAAAACTGGCGTTGTTTGTAAACTAACTAATAATGATAATAGTAGAATTGTCGTTCCTTATTATCTAGATTAAAAAGTCTATAAAATTATTAAAATTAGTTGATTTAAGTATCTATCTATATTATAA
>CAYJDZ010000180.1:0-2747 GCA_964368955.1 uncultured Mariniplasma sp. | reverse complement strand
GTTCTTAATGCTTCTTTTAATATTTTTTCTCTATGAACTACAAATAAAACTCTACGAGGGTTGAATTGAAGTGTATCAAAAGCAGCTAAAAACGTTTTGCCAGTTCCTGTCGCTGCTATAACAAGCGCTTTTGTTTCTCCCTGGTTTCTAAGCGTCTCAAGTCTTTCTACTGCTTGTTCTTGCATCAAATTTGGTTTTATATCTAGTTTGTTATTAAAAGATAGTTTTTCTTTAAGCTCTTCTTCATCAATGCTAAAAAAATCCGACAACTCTTTTAAAAACTTGTGACCTTCTGTCTGCTTAATAAAAGATAGAATTTGATTATAAAGTTGCTTATCAAAATCATTGTGTTTATTAAAATAATCTGTCTTGTAATCTTGGATGTATGAAATTGTTAATGGAATTGATTCATCCCATAGCAAATCAAACTCTTTCTTTACATCATTAAATAATTCATCAGTCTTAGAGATTATTAAAAGATTCCATTCTTGATTTGTTTTTAAGGCGCTCTGACTCAAATTCGAAGATCCAATATATATTTTAATTGTAGTTCCCATGTCAAAAATATAGCCTTTGGTATGAAATCCATTACTATGTGCGTTCTTACCTGTTTGATAAATTTTAGTTTCAATATTCTTGTATTTTAATAACGTCTCTAAAGCTTCAGGATCTGTACCATTCATATAATTTGTAGTTATTATTTTCCCATTTTTATCACTGTCATTAAACACCTTAAGTTCATGTGATAATATACTTATAGCAGAATTATGTATAAAAGCAACCGAAAAATAAAATCGGTCGCATGTTGAAAGTGAATCTTTTAGTTCGTGATAAAAAGAGAGGCTCGATTTGTTTGTTAGAAACTTAACTTGATGGTTTAATATATCCATTGCTTCACCTGTTCTAAATACAATAATAATATTTTTATTTATTATAGACAATTCACCTATATAATTTGGTTTAACATGTCTACCTATTTTTGTCTAACTTAGCATAACCTATACTTACAAATGCTAAATTATCGTCTTTTTCGCTCGTACCTATTATACCTTTATCGTTAGCATTAGTAAACCTTGTGAAAGTATTCTATAAGAAGCGTGAATAGTTTGTACCAAGCTAGTTCATTGATAATTTTTTTAATCGAATGTTGATTTATTTTAATATCGATTATTTTTATTTATTCCTTATAGGTTTTAGGCAATAATAAAGGCATTTACAAACTATAAAACCATCGCTACTTACAAATGAGGATACTGATTGCGATGATGCCCCGTGATAGTTAACGTTTTTTCAATATCACTCTAATAATAAATTTTACATATTGCTTGATGGTTAAGCTAATTAGGTTAGAGCAAATGCTCAGTCCCATGGGTTGCTAAAGATACAAATTCAAATAATTAGGAGATAATTTTTTCAGAATTAAAGAAGTCCTCAGCTATTAGTTACTAAAAGAATCTTGAACAAAACTTAAATCAGGAGATTCAAATATTACTCTATAAAAAGCTGTTTGATATCATCATTCACCAGTCAGGTGAACTCATTTTTGTGTTATCTAAAGCACTTGAAACACATGAACAACTTCCACTCATCAAAGAGCTGACAAAACGTCCATTTATCCTTGAAAATCTGCATATAGATTATGAACTTAAAAAAGGGGTTAACTACAAGGTGATTTTTCATGAATAATGTGACTGTGATTCCGGTTGTACAAGGGACAAAGAAAAAGAAAAGAGTTGCTATTTATGCTGATAAAGAGTCAGGCAAGATAAAAAACGCTCCTCGTTTCAAAAAATGATGGATTTAACACGTGCTGGTGGTATAGATTTGATTGTAACAAATTCTATATCTAGGTTTGGTAGAAATACGATCAATGTTATAGAAGCCATTCAAGAACTTAGAAAGATTGGAGTTGAAATCTTCTTTGAAAACGAAAATATGTCAACTCTAAATCCAGCCATTGATTTCATGTTAACTGTACTAGCTGCATATGCTGAAGAGGAATCCACTCAGATATCGACTAATAGTAAGTGGTCTATTATGAAAAAGATGAAACGTGGGGGTAACACCACTACAAAGCTCTATGGTTATCATATTGAAAAGGAAACATTTACAATCAAAGAAGATGAGGTAAATGTTGTTTCATTTATCTTTGATAGTTATCTCCAAGGTGCTAGGTATAAAGAAATTATTTCGAATCTGTATGAAAAGAAAGTCCCATCACCGAATGGTAATGAGACCTAATGTCAATCAACACTTGAAACAATACTTACCAATGAGAAATATACAGGAGATAATCTGCTTCAAAAGATACTTTATGGTAAATCGATGAAGAATCTTGATTATAGATTGGGAAGAGTGAATCAATATTTGGTTAGAAATAACCATCCAGAGATTATCTCAAGAGAAAAATACGATATGATTCAAAAAATTAGAAACAATAACACAAAAACCGTCATAAGGGCGAAAGCCACATAATCAGTCCTTATGCTTACTACTTCTATTCTGTTGACTTAGAAATCACTTAACCAGAATTGTTGAAAAGCACGATAAAAAGTATGAAGTTGAGATGTTACTTGGAGTTAAAAATGGAGTTAGGGTATCGTTTCGCTTGGAATATATTAAAGAGGGTATGATGCAGATGGCAAAATAGCTAGTAGATAATAAAACCACAATCACAACCAGACTTAAGGAAATGAAAAAGCCTACTTTAGCCAAATTGGAATTGGAGAAAGAAAGGCTTTATAAGA
>CAYJDZ010000179.1:0-2756 GCA_964368955.1 uncultured Mariniplasma sp. | reverse complement strand
ATCTTCAATATATAACTGTTTTAACTCACTATAAAGTGTTTGGCTATATGCTTGCGATAAAGCCTCATTTGTATAATCATAGGATAAACTTTGGGTCTCAAAAAAAGTATTATTTTTAGATACTCTAAAAAAAGAAATACCAATGACTATGATAAAAAACAATGAAAAAAACATGATTAGACCCTTCTTAACAGTTAATGCCTTAAAAAAGGTTTTAATCCATAACATTCCTTTTTTTAAACTATCTATCACTTTCTTCATAGACCCTCCATATATGAGTGTCAAGAGGGGAAAATTTTCCCCTCTATCAACTTATTTAAATTTTATTAATCATTTCCTAATGAGTCTAATTGAGCTTGAACAAGTAAATTTGCTTGTTTTTCCCATTCGACTGCATATGTTCTTACAGATTCTGGTCCAGCGATCACCAAGTTTTCCCAATTATATGGGTTTTCTGGATCATTTGCCCATGCCCAAAAATCTTTATATCCAGGCAACCATTTGTCTAAGTCAGGTTTCGCATATTCAATACGATTAAATATATAATCAATACCTTCAATTCCATCTACTAACTTATCGACTCTATTCCATACACCAGGATAATCAGCAACTGGGAAACGATCCAAGAATGGAGGCGTTTTACCTGCTGCAATAGCCGCATCAAAATCAGCTTCTAATAAGTCTAATCTTGCATTCCAACCGTCTTGACCAAATGTCATCCATTTTGCTAAAAGATAAGCTTCTTCTGGATGATCAGTTTGAACAGATACGACTTGATAGTCAAGAATTGTTGGTGGAAATAAACCTGCATCTCCACTTGGATATGGCCAAAATCCTAGATTGATATTATTGGTTTCTTTAGCATCATTGATTGCCCAAAATTGCCAAGATCCCTCAATATCCATCGCGCCTGTTCCAAATTGAATCAAATAACGTTGTAAAACGTCATTCGCTGCATATACATCTTCACTAAATCTTGCTGTCGTTCCATTAGTCAATTGGTGAAGGGCAACTTTTTGTTCCATTGCATAAACCCAATCATCAGAAGTGTAATGAAATTTAGTTCCATCCCATGTGTCATATTGTGCTTCTGCACTTTGCATCATAGGCCATACTTGTTGAAAGTCAGGAGCCCCATACCAAGTATCTAGTCCAACGACTGTGTTTGCTGGATCAGTGAGTGTGTAATCAGCTGGATTAATTTCAAAGTTTTTAATTGCTTTGGCAACTTCTACAAACTCAGAAAATGTCCAATCTTTAACAGGATACCCGTCATTATCGATACGATATTTACCAGCAACTGTTGTTAAGTTAGCTTTTTCAAATATATCTAAATTAATCATAATACCTTTTAAAAATTGAAATGATGGAACTGCTAAACGTTTTTCATGATAAACACCCGTTAATGCAACGTTATCATAAACAAGTTTAGTGTCTGGATCTGCATCCCAATACTGAGCAACATCTAATGTTAGACCTGCGTTAATTACAGTTGGAACATTATCAGTAGCAAACACATCTGGAAGCAAATCTGCTTGAGCAGCAGCAATTAAATTTCCAGTAAATGCTGCACCAGAACCTTCGATATCAGTTCTTAATTGAACTTCTATATTCGGGTATTTTAATTCAAATGCATCAATCATTTTTTGATTGAACACAGGATCGCCCCAATCTGCATAAGATAGAGCAATCTTTTGAGAGACTACTGGATCCTTCTTACATGCAAATAGTGCAAAGGCTAATAGAAATACCATCAATAGGGAAAATATTTTTTTCATCAATAATTCCTCCTCTTAGTTTAAATCTTGATAAATTAAAATTTCATGAACAGTGAACACACCAACTAATGATGTTAAGCCTGTACCTAAATCACCGAAATCTAGCTCTACTTTTACATTTGTAATTTCGTTTGCTACTGTAAATTCAACATAAAATACATTAGTTTCTGTTGAAAGTACTTCTAGATCAACAAAACTATCAGGAAGTATCGATGTATAACCAGCATCAGGTAGTGTAATATTTGTTCTTAAATCTCTGTCAACTGTTGAGTCTAAAACAATCTTTAAGATATACTTACCTGGAGCAAGTGAATCAATAAATTGGTATAAATGAGGTTGATAAGCTGCTCCCATGGTTGTAACTGTAACAACTGCACCATCTACGCCTAATACCATGTTACCTTCTCCACCACCTGAATTATCATAAGTGAAATAAGGAACTGTAGTCGCATCACCGTTAATTATGTTTTCTTTAGCTTCTGCTACATTTTTTTCTTTTAGTGAAATATTGTCAAGTGATACTGTTGTAGCAACAAAGTTTGTTGTT
This sequence comes from uncultured Mariniplasma sp., assembly GCA_964368955.1. Taxonomy (GTDB): domain Bacteria; phylum Bacillota_I; class Bacilli_A; order Acholeplasmatales; family Acholeplasmataceae; genus Mariniplasma. The sequence goes on along the minus strand of CAYJDZ010000179.1, from coordinate 431 downwards.
TTACCTAATTCAAAACTTAATGTTAGGCCTGCAAAGTTTTCAGCACCAGTTGTAAATTCAAATGTATAAGTCGCCATCTCAGTTGTTAACATTTGATCTACTTTTTCTACATAGAATACCCAAATATCTGGAACAAATAACTTAACATTGATATCTCTTGCTGCTAAAGCTTTAGCATCAAATGATAAAACATATGTTTTTTCTGCTTCTAAATCTAAGTATTGGTTAAATTGTACTGAATAGGCAGCTTCACCTGATTTGTCAGTTGTAATATTAAACATACCACCAACACGGTCAACAGTTACTGTAGGAAAATCATTCCAATCTTGTTTCCATATCGTAAAACCATCACCCATTTGTGAATTCATCAAGATATCATCTAATAATGCTTCTTGTAGTTTAACATCACTAAATGTAACTAGTCCATCTGC
>CAYJDZ010000178.1:0-2824 GCA_964368955.1 uncultured Mariniplasma sp. | reverse complement strand
ATTACAATAAATAATAGAATAGCAACTAGCAAACTAAATCCTATTTCACTTATCTTTAAATGATAGACCAATTCTATTTCTAAATAACCGATACCATAAACTATAATCCATTGGGTTATCAAAATTGATAGTAAAAAAGAAATGATAAAATAACCAATTAATTCAATAGAAACAAGTCCAAATGAAAACCTTTTTCTCCCACCTAATATATTAATTTGGGAAAAGACAAGTTTTTTCTCATTAAAATAAACCAATAAAGTTGTTTGCAAAACAAATAATATTGCTACTAAAACAATACTCAACATCATCGAAAATACTGATGTTGTTCTAGATACGAAGTGATTAACAGTTTGCATATCAATTGTTTTTGTATATTCTAAATCCTCATAAGAAGTTATCTCTTTAAATGCATCAACAACTTGATCATATGTGTAATTTTGATTGATGTTGATATAAAGCGTGTTATACATATTAACAAGCAATGCTTTTGGTAGCGTTGCTAGAGAAGGACTTAATGATGACAAGAAAAACGATAGTGATTCTTCTTTATCTATAAAAATACTCTGTTCGATAAATAGTTTTCCGTCATCAATTATGTCAATAATCACAAAACTCTTTGTCGTGCCTTTAGCAAATAAATTTACTTCATCTGCTATTTCTAATTCATAGGTTTTAGCAAAAGATTTTGTAACAATCATCTCATTGCCATTAATAAACTCATGAGATGTAGAGAGATTCGATACTTTTGAAAACTCTTCAATGCTAGATGAAAACGCATGGACATAAGTTTTTTCTAATTGATTAGTTTCTAACAATACATCAAATTCAAAAAACATTGAATAATCATCAATCATTTGATTTAACTGGTCATCCAACTTCATTTGAGATATTGAGAAAAATCTCTTATCTCCACTTGAACTTAAATCAACAATTAAATCAAATGATTGATATTTCTCTTCTAATTGACTTACATAATATGTTTCAAAAAAGTTTTGCATTGTAACTACGATTAATATCGTTGTAAAAATCCCTATAAAGCCAAAGGCTAATAGGAATGATCTTATTGGGTTATGGATAAAGTTTTTATATGCATAACGACAAGCAAAAGTAAGTCTATGTAGACTTTTTCTCATCTAAAATCACCTTTCCATCAAGCAAGTGCAACGTCCTATTTCCATATTGTGTAGATTCTAAGTTATGAGTGACCATTAAAATTGTTTTTTTATATTCTTTGTTAAGTTTTTGAAATAATTCCATAATTTTTAATCCATTTTCATGGTCTAGGTTTCCTGTTGGTTCATCAGCAAAAATGATTTTTGGATCATTAATCAAACATCTTGCAATTGCGATCCTTTGTTGCATCCCACCAGATAGTTGTGCTGGATAATAATTCATATAATCTTTCATACCAACTATGTCCATGACTTCCAATACTTCTTTCTTGGTTTTTTGTTTACCTAAAACAGAAGCAAGTAATATATTCTCATAAGCGGTTAAATTAGGTAGCAAATTATAAAACTGAAAAACGAATCCGATATCTTCAGATCTTAATTTCGCTTTTTCTTTATCATTGTAATCAACCAATAATTTATCAAACATATAAATTTGACCTTCATCATAAGACTCAAGACCACTCATCACATATAAAAGTGTTGATTTACCTGATCCTGAAGGCCCAACAATAGAAACAAACTCAGAAACATCAATCTCAAAATCAATACCCCTTAAGACTTCTGTTGTTATTTTACCGTTTTGATAAGCTTTTTTTAAAGAGATAACCTTAATTTGTGCCATAAGTCCTCCTTTTAAATGTTTAACACTTCTATTTTAATTTAATACTATCACAGATTGATGAAATCTTTATAAAAATGGGTATAATCTTGGGTTCAAAAATGCTATAATATACTAATAATATAACAAATATTATAGGCAGGTGCTCAAAATGCATATGGACAATTTTTTCTTTGAATTTTTTAAAACAAAAGCTCAACATACATATTTCTCACCCGGTAGAGTTAATCTAATTGGTGAACATATTGACTACAATGGTGGTCTCGTATTTCCAGCTGCGATTTCTTTAGGTACTTACGCATCTTTAAAAGCGAGAAATGATCGAGTTATTTCCTTAATTTCAATGAACTTTAAAGAGCAAGGTCTAATCACAATATCCTTAGACGACTTGACATATAACGATAAAGATAACTGGGCAAACTATGTTAAAGGTGTCATCGATTTATTAATTAAAAAAGGATATCAAATCAATCATGGATTTGATCTTGCCATCTATGGAACTCTTCCACCAGCATCAGGACTTTCTTCTTCAGCTTCTTTATTACTCTTGATTACATTTATCATGTCTGATATCTTTAAGATTAAAATTTCAAGAACAGATATGGCTTTATATGCTCAAGATGTAGAAAATAATTATATGGGTATACACTGTGGGATTATGGATCAATTAATCATCGCTAAAGGTGTTAAAGATAAAGCTTTATTAATGGATACAAAAACTTATGAAACTGAAGCTGTTAATGCTTTTTTCAAAGATTTTACTTGGGTGATCATGAATACAAATTATCAAAGAAAAACAACAGATTCAAAATATAATGAGCGTGTTTCTGAATGTCAACAAGCTTTAAAAATTATAAAAAATTATAAAGATGTTTCTTATTTATGCGACCTCTCATTAACTGATTTTTCTGAAATTAAGAAACATTTAACTTCTGATATATTACTTAGAAGAGCGCGTCATACCGTATTTGAACAACAAAGAGTTCTAGATGCAAAAGCTGCAATGGAACGCCAAGATGCACTTCATTTCTCT
>CAYJDZ010000177.1:0-2852 GCA_964368955.1 uncultured Mariniplasma sp. | reverse complement strand
CACAGTGGACTTTCACCACCTAGCTATATGCCATGCCCGGCACACAGAAAAAAAGGAAGCAATCTTTATTTTATGGATTGCTTCCTTTTTAAATGATTAGTTTATCGTAATTTTAATTTTTCCGTTTACTGTTTCAGTCTTTATCTCATAGATTCCTGTAGGTTGGATAGTTCCATTTTGTACTTCTTTTCCATTAAAGTACATTTTCCCATTAACTGTTTGAGTGCTTACCTTATATTCGCTTGGGTTTCCGTTCAGAATAACTTCAATATTTCCATTAGTAGTAGTAATATCAATTATTTTAGCTATAACATCAGACACAAAGTGAAACCCATTGACATTAGATAGTTTGATGTCATCAATGGTAGCATCAATAACTCTAGCATATCCGTTTGTTGTATGAAAATCTATACTATCTAGTTTGTCAATTTGAATTAAGTCAAGATTACCGTTTGTAGTAGATACTTTTATAGCTTTTAGTATATTAATATCTTCAAATTTTATACTACCGTTTAAGGATTTTGTAGTAATATTTCCTGAAAAATTGCTAGGTAGTGAAATAATAACATCTCTGATATCAATGCTTTCCCATCGAGGAAATCTTTGTATTTTAAGCTTTGCATCATTTGTAATGATTAAACTACTTCCATTTTCACTCGTTTTTAGAAAATCATCTTCTGAATCAAAATAGATGATTTTAAGTTCATTGTCATCATTTTGTTCAAATATTAAATTTCTATTTAGCACATCAATACTGATATCTTCAAAATTATTTGTGCTTGAAAAATCTTTTGATTCATATAAATAGTCTTGATTATACAGTTGGGCAACAACTTCTAAATCTCCTTTAAAACCGACAAGTCCGATAATTGATAGGGTGATTCCCAAAATAATAATGAAAATTGATATTTTAATTAATTTTTTGCTCATTTTAGGCCACCTTCTTCTTTAATAATCTCGTAAACATTGAAATAGCATGATTACTAAAATAGTATAGGATATCTTTGACAGCAATCATAACTGATAAGAAGATGCCAAATATAAAAACATGAATACCCACAATAAACAATCCAACAAAGATACTACTTTCCATAGTTATAACTAGACCAATACTATCAACTATAGATATACCAATGGCAATGAGAGAAAATCCAAATGCAACAAATATTGATATAAGTGCAATCCCCAAGGAAAACATAATCACTGCAAAGATAAAACCGATAAGTAGCAAAATAGGTGTTGTAGCAAGTCTTAATAAATCTTTAGAAGATTCATATAAATCTTTTACGTTTTTAGTAGCTGGTCTTTTTTCTAAACTTTCAATACTCATACTTCTAACGATTTGATCAATACTACCTAAAGAGGCAATGATATCTTTTTCAATCTCACCTAAATCAAGACGATCATTGATCAGTTCAATATAGTATTTAATTGCGTCTTCGACTTCTTCTTTGGTGATTCTTTTTCTTAATTCTGATGATAATTTTCTAATAAATTCAGTTTTGTTCATAATGTGTTTCCCTTCTTTACTATAAAATCGTAAACCGTTTTGATTTCTTCCCATTCATCTAAGAATTGTTTTAATTCTTTTTTCCCATTTAAATTTAGAGAATAATACTTTCTAAGCCTACCGTTAAAAGCTTCTTGATAAGTATCTATGCTATCTCTTGCTTCTAACCTTCTGAGTATTGGATAGAGGGTTGATTCGCTGATGGTAATCAATTCACTTAAGTCTTGAACGATTTTATACCCGTAAGAATCACCGTGTGATAATAATCCAAGAACAAAAACTTCTAAAATGCCCTTCTTTAATTGTATTTTCATTTATACCACCTCTTGCATATTATTATACATTGCATAGTATTGGTTGTCAATACCTTTTTGAAAAATAAATAGGTGCTCACAATTGAGCACCTACATTGGTTTAATTTGCAACGATATTAACTAGTTTTTCCTTAATCACAATTACTTTTCTAATGGTTAAACCTTCTAGATGTTTTTCAATATTTTCTTGATTTAAAGCTTTCTTTTTAAGTTCATCTTGCGATATCGTTCTGCTATCTAAAAATTTAGCTCTTAATTTCCCGTTAATTTGAACAACATATTCAATCTCATCAACAATTAAATATGACTCTTTATATGTTGGCCAATCTGAATAAATCAATTGTTCATTTTGTTTTAAAACACTTTGATTAATCTCTTCAGTCATATGTGGTGCAATTGGATTTAATAATTTAATAAATCCTCTAGCTTGTTCTTTAGATATCTTTTGTACTTTATATACTTCGTTTACAAAAATCATCATTTGGCTGATTGCAGTGTTAAATGCAAGTTTATCATAATCATCAGTTACTTTTTTAACTGTTTGATGATAAATAGTTCTAAGGTCTAATACTTCTTCATTAACAATATCAAATTCAAACATCCGCCAGACACGATCTAAAAACTTCTTTGATCCTCCTAGACTTTCAGTTGACCAAGGTTTTTCTGATTCTAATGGCCCCATAAACATTTCATATAAACGAAGCGCATCGGCACCATGTGATTCTATGACATCGTCAGGATTGACAACGTTTCCTTTAGATTTACTCATTTTAGAGTGATCATCACCTAAAATCATGCCTTGATTAAATAACTTTTTAAATGGTTCTTTATGAGAAACAAGTCCAAGGTCATATAAAAACTTAGTCCAGAAACGTGCATAAAGTAGATGTCCTACAGCATGTTCAGTACCACCAACATATAAGTCAACAGGTAACCATTTATCTAATAAATTTTTCGCTTCTATCGAATTTAGAGGAACCATTGATAAATGGTTTTTTAAGATATAACCCATAAAATACCATGAGCTA
>CAYJDZ010000176.1:0-2852 GCA_964368955.1 uncultured Mariniplasma sp. | reverse complement strand
GTTCTTTCCTTTGTTTAATTTCTTCTTTAAATAAATCTTCAAATTCTATAATTTCATTCTTATCATTCATTTTCTTCACCTGCAATCATTATATCTTAAAATGGCTTTAAATCATACAGTTGTGAGAAAAAATGTGATAATATAGAAGTAAGCATATGAAGAAGGTGTAAGAGATGAAAATATTAATTGCAAGCCAAAATGAACATAAGATTAAAGAGTTTAAACAAATTTTTGAAAATACAGATATCACGCTTATCTCTTTAAAAGATCTAAATGATGATGATGACGTAGAAGAAACTGAACATACGTTTACTAAAAATGCAATTATAAAAGCTAAATACTTTGCGAAAAAATATAGAATTCCAACATTCTCTGATGATTCAGGACTATCAGTGGATGCCCTAAATGGAGCCCCAGGAGTTTATTCTAAGAGATATTCTAACGGCAACGATTATGATAATAACATAAAATTACTTAAGGAATTAAAAGATGTTGAAAATAGAAGCGCTTATTTTACTTCAGTTGTAGCGCTTTATTATCCAGATTGTAGCTATAAGACTTATGAAGGTATTGTCTATGGGACAATCGGTCATGAGTTAAAAGAAATAAAAGCTTTTGGTTATGATCCTCTATTTTATCCTGATGGATATGATAAGTCATTTTCAGAGCTAGGGTCAGTGATTAAAAACCAAATATCTCACCGTGGGATTGCTTTAAAAAAAGTCAAGGAGGATCTTGATGAAATTATTAATCACAAGTGATATTCATGGACATGAAGAAAGATTAAAAGAAGTTGTTGATAAACACAAAGATGTTGATTATCATTTGAATGCCGGTGATATGTGCCTAGATTCACATGTTTATGAAAAATATCATCTGATTACAGTAAAAGGTAACAACGATTTTTTCTCAAATGAGCCTTTGTTTAGAATTCTTGATTTACAAGGATTAAAAATATATCTAACCCATGGACATAAAGAACATGTAAAATTTGGAGTTTCCAAAATTTTAGATGAAGCGAATCTCCATGGCGCAAACATGGTTATATTTGGCCATACACATGAAGCATATTTAAAAAATGACTCACAAATAACTATATTGAATCCAGGAGCGTTAGGTGATTATCATAGAAGTTATGCAATCTATGATCAAGGTCAAGTCACTTTTTACCAATTATGATAGATGAATACGAAAAATTAATACGAACTAGAGCAGCACTTGCTTTTAAGGTAGACGAAAAAGAGGTTTTTGTTAAAAATCGTCTTTTAGGTGGAATGAGTCATTTGACTTATGTGATTGAGATTAATCAAGTTTTATACACCTTTAGAGTGATAGGGAAAGATGGGAATTTATTTGTAAATCGTCAAATTGAGCATGAAAATCTAAAAAGGATAGTTCCCTTAAAGATTAACAATGAAACTGTTTACTTTGATGAAGAAACAGGTGAAAAAGCTGCTATATTTCAAGAAGGTATTGTTTTATCAACTGTTGATTTTAGACCTCATTTAAAAGAATTTGCACAAACACTTAGAAAACTTCATCATACTGATATTGAACCTGCTTCCGATTATGGTTTAATCGAAAGATTGGATTTATATGAATCATTTACAGAAATGAGATCTGATTTATATCTTGATTTAAAACAAAAATGGGTTGACATGTATCTAAATGAACGTATTGGCATGCCAAAAGTGTTTTGTCATAATGATGCTCAAAGATCAAATATTGTTATAGGTGAACATCAAATTTATTTATTGGATTGGGAGTTTGCAGGCCTCAATGAGTTTTATTATGATATCGCTAGTTTTGGTAATGTTAACTTCGAAGATGCGCTTGAACTTTTAGATGTTTATCTAGAAAAAAGGGCGACTAAAACAGAACAAAACATGGTTCGTTTTTATCGAATGTTTCAAGTTCTTCAATGGCACCAAGTTGCATTGAGAAAAGAAATGGTTGGGTTATCAGATGTATTAAAATTTGATTTTAAAGCTTTAGCTATAAAATATTTAAACTTAGCAGATACACTTTACAAAGAGATGATTAAGGGATGATTTGATGAGGTTATCAGATGTATTAAAACTTCCAAAACAGCCACATAGTTTGTCGATTATTAAAGATTTTTTAAATCAATCTTTAACACATCTAGACTATCAAGCCGCGTATAATTATTATTTTGAGATTGCCATTGAGCTATCTCTTTTCGACATCGTCTATGATGAAGCGAAAGAGGTATTAAATGAGGTGAGGTCTCAAAGTGAGACAATGTATCATGAAAAGATTTTAGAACATGTGATTGATGCTTCTATTCATTTAAATAAATTAGATGAAGCCAGAAGATATATAGAAAAAAGAAAAGAAGTTCTACCGATTATTAAACAATACATTGGGTTTTTAGATGATATTAAATTAAAAAAAGCTTTAAATGAACCATATCTTGATGATTTACTTAAAGTTTTAAAAGATATGATTACAGATGATGTCAAAATCTTTTGTTTAGAAGAAATCTACCTCATCTATAAGAAGAACAATCAATATGAACTCGCTTTAAATAGTCTATATGAGTTATATAACTATGATCTAAGAAGTCGCTATTTTATTGAAGAACTCTTTCTTTTAATCGCACTGAATAGACTAGAAGAAGCCAAATCAAAAGCCTATGACGAACATCGTAAGCATAAAGATGATGCTTTGATTGTCTTAAAATTATTAGAAATCTACATTAAACTAAATGACTATCATAAAGCATCTATCTTAGAAGCGGAATATGAAGCTATAATAGATGCGCAAAATGAAGAGTATAAAAAAGAAGCTTATTTGCTAATTGTTGATTTATATCAAAAATTAGATAATAA
>CAYJDZ010000175.1:0-2884 GCA_964368955.1 uncultured Mariniplasma sp. | reverse complement strand
ATAGAAGGTGCTAAACAAGTTTCTGGAGCAATCACTGCATCAACGCTAACAACAGTTGCGGTATTTTTGCCTTTAATATTTGTTGAAGGATTAATTAGTGATATCTTTATGTCTATGGCTTTAACGATTGCCTTTTCACTAGGAGCAAGTTTAATTATTGCTTTATCAGTTGTTCCAGCAATGAGTGCTAAGATATTAAATGATCAAAAACAAGTTGTTGAAGGAAAAGTGATACATAAACTTAAAATTTGGTATGAAACATCAGTGTTATTTACTTTAAAACATAAGGCATTAACGATCATAACGGTACTTATATTGTTAGGAGGGTCGTTTTTCTTAGTGTATAGAAAAGGCTTTATCTTACTTCCAGAATCTGATGAAGGCAGTATTAGTGTATCAATATCTACACAAAGCTTAACCGCTTTTAGTGGGAAAGCCAATTTAGCTGATGCACTCACCATTGATATTCTGGCCATTGATGATGTTGAAACAGTTGCTGCTACCATTGGTGGCGGTAGTATGGGTATGCCAATGATGAGTATGTTTGGATCAAGTAGTGGCATCAATTTTTCAATAAACTTAAAGAGTAATCGAAAACTATCAACAACTGAAAACAAGAAACTTGTTTTAGAGATGTTGGAAGCATTTAACTATAATGCAATAGATAATATGGATTCATCAGATATTATTGATTTTGATGTATCAGCGCAAAATTCAGCAGGTGCCCTAACAGGTGGTTCGGGTATCAGTATTAAAATTAGTGGATATGATCTTTTAACCTTAGAAAAAATTGCTAATGATATACAAGGCGTTCTAGAAGGCGTTGATCACGTGAGTGAAATTGATAATGGTGTAAGTGCTGGATCAAACAATATTAAACTAACCGTTAATCAAGATAAAGCAATTGAATACGGTTTAACTAATCAAGATGTTAATGAAAATATGGCCTATTTATTCGCTAATTTAGGCGGTCTAACAGCCAGTGATACTTTGACCATCCAAATAGAAGGTGTTGAGTATGAACTTGATATCCCTAATGAAGCATTAGGGGATTTGGATTTTAAACTCTTAGGTGATTATTTAACGTTTTTAGGCGGTATAAGACTCTTTGATGATGCAACTAGAACAATGATTGATGCTTACCAAGAATCATCTAAAATGAGCATTTATGTGCCCAACGTGATGTTACCTACCTATGTTGTTGGAACACCAATCCAATTTATCATTAACCCTTATCTAAAAGTTGCTGGTGGCGTGATTGTCATGAATCCTATGGATGTGGTAAACCCGAGTTTAGATAGTATTGCGGTTGGACCATTATTTAATCTTAGTGATGAAAGCATGAGTATTACCAAAATAGAAAAAGTGACAGGTTTTTCAACTATCTATACAGATGGCACAAATCGTTATTTAACAGTGAATGCTCAAATCGAAGAAGGGTTTAACGTGACTTTAGTCTCTAAAGAGGCAACAGATAAAGTCAACAATTATATAAACAACGAATTTAAAGATTATGGTAGTGGATACCAAGTTGAGTTTGTTGGTGAAAATGAAGAAATTATGAAAGCTGTTAATGATTTAGTGGTTGCCGCAATAGTTGCGATTCTCCTAGTTTATATGATTATGGCAATCCAGTTTCAATCACTTTTATATCCTTTAATTATTCTTGCAACAATCCCTTTAGCATTTACAGGTGGACTCATTGCCTTATTGATAGCTAACATGAATTTATCAATGGTATCTATTATGGGTCTAATTATCTTAGTGGGGGTCGTGGTTAATAACGGTATTGTCTTAATTGATTATATTAATAAGTTAAGAGAGCAAGGCAAAGATGTTAAAACAGCTATTGTCGAAGCTGGTAAAACTAGATTAAGACCTATTTTAATGACAGCATTAACAACCATTCTTGCTTTAGGTGTGATGGCTGTTGGTATCGGTGAAGGATCAGAATTACTTCAACCGATGGCGATTACCGCAATTGGAGGTCTAATTTACGCAACGATTTTAACATTAGTTGTTGTGCCTACAATTTATGCGATGCTTAACCATAAAGATGTCATTAAGGAGGAGACAAAAGTTGGCAACTAAAGATAAAATTATAAAAGTTGTCATAGACTATATTAAGCAAGATAAAGATGTAAATCAAATACCATTGTCAGAAATAGCGAAAAAAGCCAATATTGGAAAATCAACTGTTTATGAGTATTTTGAAAACAAGGAAGCGCTGATCCAAGACACATACATGTATTTGCTTAATTATTATGAACAACAAATCCTAAAACCATTAAAAGAGAAAACATTTAAAAAAGCATTCATCGAACAAATATCTAAAATATTAGGTGCAATGAAAGATGCGAAGAGATTGGTAGAAACGATGTTGAACAACCATAATCAAATTAATTTTTTAAACAACCAAGTGGTTGAAGAAAAAATGAACGAGATTTCTAATCACATGGAAAAAAGATTCGTAGAAATATTTAAGATAGGCGTTTTAGAGAAATATATTCCAGATGATATTAAAGAAAGTCCAACAAGAGGATACGTGATTCAAGCTTTGATTACTGGTTTATTATTTCAATTTATCAATAAGCAAACTGACTTAACTGAAGAAGCACTTCTAGATTTAATCTATGTAGAAGTTTATAAAGCCCTAAAAAATTAAGAGATACCAAAAAGAGAGATGAGATCAATATTCATAAAAACTCATGTCTTTTTTTCTTTCAAGCATAAGGGTTGAACATTTGAATTTATATTCTTATAATGGACATATTACTAGCAAAAAGGATTGAGGTTTTATGACATTAATTATAATTAAATATTTTTGTTTCATGAAAGTAGTTTCATAAAATAAATGGTGCAATCATAGATATAAATATGATAC
>CAYJDZ010000174.1:1470-2891 GCA_964368955.1 uncultured Mariniplasma sp. | reverse complement strand
CAATTTATGGATATGGTTATAGATTATTATGAGAAAATATCGAAAAATGAAATTATCAACACAAATAAATCTGATTTTTACGGTTGTAACGGTGTTCACAAGTTTCATTTTTTTGTTTGCTGTAAGCCAAATCATTAAAGAATCACGTGTCCAACAAAACAAAGATCAACTCAATGCCTATTTTAATGAAGTCATTAAAATGCCTGCTTTATCTAGACCAGGAAATAATAACTATAATGGATATGCAGTCTATCAAGAAGGTAGATTACTATATAGTAATAATTTTGATGTCTTAGATGATAACTACACATCAGCTCGTCTCTACCAAATATACGGAATTAGACCAGGATTTGAAGCCGAAGATTCAAAAGGTGGGAACACCTATTTTTTCAGATTTCAACGAAGATCAGAGACTGATTTTACGATTGTTTTTACAGGGGATGATTACTTATCAGTTACAAATACTAAGTATTCAGCAGTTGTTTTTGTAAGCTTAATTGCGATTATCCTCTTAGGTAATATCACAATTCTACTTTGGTCAAGAATAACAGTTGACAGAGTTAGAAGACTACAAAATGAAGTTGGACAATTAACAAAAAATAATTACCGAGTACCCATCGAAATGGATGGAGCTGATGAAATTACCGATCTTGCACGCACAATTGAACAAATGAGAAGAGAAATTGAGTCTAGTGAAAATATTAAGCAAGAGATGCTACAAAATGTATCTCATGATTTTAAGACACCAATTGCGGTCATTAGATCTTATGCAGAAGCGATTGTAGATGGAGTTTCAGATGCTAAAGAAGCTGGTATTATTATTAAACAAGCTGATTTACTAAATCAAAAAGTTAAACAACTGCTAGAACTCAACAAACTAGAATATTTAAAAGATCCTTCTCAATTTGAAATGATTCGCATCAAAGATGTGATTAGAAGTATAGTCGATCAACAAAAGTATAGATCTAACATCAAAATTGAGTCAGACTTAGACAACTCACAATATTTTGCGACTAAAGAGAACTTGATCACAATTTTCAGTAATATCTTAGATAATGCATTACGATATGCTAAAACTAAAATCATTATCACTTTGAAAAACAAAAAACTCACCTTCTATAACGATGGTGAGTCAATTAGTGAAAAGTTTATCGAACAACTATTTAAACCATATGAAAAAGGAAACAAAGGCCAATTTGGACTTGGTATGAGTATTGTCCAAAAAACATGTCAGCATTTCAATTTAGAATTAAAAGTTCAAAATCTTAACCAAGGCGTTGAATTTACGATAGAGCCTCTTGAATCATAAGGGCTCTTTTTTTATAATCATCTTTAGTAAGGTCATTCATGTGATTGCTAAATCTAAAGGTTACATCGTTAGTCTCATATCTTGGGATGACGTGAAAATGAAAATGGAAGAC
>CAYJDZ010000174.1:0-1370 GCA_964368955.1 uncultured Mariniplasma sp. | reverse complement strand
GGAATTTCTCGATTTATGATTTTCTCAAAAATTGTTAGCATATCATACACCTCTTTCTTGGCTCTATTCTATCATGAATCATTGAAAATGGCACTAATTAATGTTATAATCATTTCGTATGTAGGAGGAATTATATATGAAAAAAATACCAGTGGGAATATCTGGTCGTCATCTCCATGTAACACAAGAACATTTAGAAATTCTTTTTGGAAAAGGTTATGAGTTGACACGGATGAAAAACTTAAGCCAACCTGGACAATACGCTGCAAATGAAAAAGTAGACGTTATGAGTCCAAATGATAAACTTTTATCAGGTGTACGCATTTTAGGTCCTGTTAGACCAGCTTCACAAGTAGAGATATCTCAAAGTGATGCACTAAGATTTAAATTTATTGCACCAGTAAGATCATCAGGTGATGTAAAAGGTTCAGGAGCATGCACATTAATTGGTCCAAAAGGACAAGTAGAACTATCAGAAGGCGTCATTATCGCAGATCGTCATATTCATTTTTCTGATCAAGAAGCCCTTACATTTGGCGTAGAAAACGGTCAAATCGTAAGTTTAAAGATTAACGGTATTAAAGCAGGTATCATTGATAATGTTTTATGTAGAGTTAGTCCTAAGTATTTACTTGACTGTCATCTAGATACAGATGATGGAAGTGCATTTATGTTAAATACAGGCGACGACGTGGAGCTTGTAAAATCATACACAATTAATGAATAAGCGCCAATAGGTGCTTTTTTACCAAAAAAGGAGTGAATGCATACATGAAAATGCTAGATAGACAACAAGTTCTAAAAGATCCGTTGTATGGTTATGTCCATGTTGATTATGAAATCATTAAAAAACTGATTAACACTAATTTGTTTCAAAGACTTAGAAGAATTAGACAATTAAGTGGTGTTCAGATGGTATTCCATGGTGCTGAACACTCTAGATTTAGTCATAGCTTAGGTGTGTATGAGTTAGCAAATCGATTTTTAACCGTTAAAGAGTTAAAAGAGAGCTTAGACCAAAGAAGTCAGCTATTACTAATGACTACCGCGCTTTTGCATGACATTGGTCATGGAGCTTATTCACACGCATTTGAAGATGTATTTCACGTGAATCACGAACAAATTGGCGCAAATATGATTTTGACTAGAAACGAAATAAAAGATATATTAGATGAAATTGATGAAAACTTCGCAAAAGATGTTGCAAGCATCATTTTAAAGACAGGAAAATATCCTTTAATAGAACAAATCATTTCTTCACAAATAGATATTGATCGTCTAGATTATTTAGAAAGAGATGCTTATTTCACAGGAGCTGCTTATGGACACATCGATTTAGATAGACTCATGAGAGTGCTTAATGTAAGAAA
>CAYJDZ010000173.1:0-2894 GCA_964368955.1 uncultured Mariniplasma sp. | reverse complement strand
GTTATAAGATGGATAATTTTCTTCCTTCTAGATTTCCACTGATTGCTATCCAATCTTTTTGGGACATTGCAAAAGGATTTGCAATTCCAGTAATTGCAGCGGGCTTACCTTCGATTGCAGGGTTAACACGGTTGTTGCGTGCAGAATTATCAGAAGTTTTAACATCTGAGTTTGTTTTGCTTGCGAAAACAAAAGGGTTGAGTCATACTCAAGCTGTTATGAGACATGCGATTAGAAATTCACTCGTTCCAATGGTTCCAATTATTATAAGCTCATTTGCGGCTTTATTAGGTGGATCATTTATTATGGAAAAGGTGTATGGGATTCCAGGCGTAGGCCGTGTTACCTTGCAAGCTCTTGCAACTGGTAACTATGATTATAATGTTATTATGGCATCAAGTGCCTTTTATGGTGTGATTGGTTTAATAACAGTCCTTATTGTCGATTTAACATACGGCATTATTGATCCACAAATAAGAATGGGGGCTAAGAAATAATGGAAAAAAAATATCCTAAAGATTATTTTCAATTAGTCCAAGAAGACGAAAGATTGCTTGATAAACCACTTAAAACGAAACAATTAACATATTTTCAAGATGCGATGTTGCGTTTTACGAAAAACAAATATAATGTGATTGCAACTATTGTTTTGGCAATTTTTATACTGATGTCAATTTTTGTTCCAATCTTAACACCTGAACGGTTATATAATCAGACAAATTCAGGATTAAAAACATTACCTCCAAGAGTGCCTTTATTAGAAAAACTAGGTATTTTTGATGGCAAGCAAGAATATTTAAATCAACCGATTGACTATGAAACCATTGATCCTGTCACAGGATTAGGTTATCCAACGGTCGGGTTCCAAGCTGAATACATTTTTATGAACACCTTAACTAACAACACAGTTGTTGGTTCGATAAAAGATGTTAAATATCGTGGTGGAACAAATGAGTTATATGTAAACTATAATAAAAATTCATTTGGATTCGTAGTTGCAGAAAAAACATATAACGTCACTACTGAAAAGTATGAATATACTGGTTTTGTTCTTACCAATGGAACAACCATTGAAGTTAACATAAAAGATATCCAATCAACAGGAGCTATAAATGTTTATTATTCTACAAGCATGATTCCTGCAGATTTTGCGTCTTATGATGAGTTAACTCTACTTGGAACAATTAACCAAAGTGGCGTCTCTTCAATTAATCCAATGGATACCCTAACTGTTAGTTCAACAGGTTATCTAGTGTTTAGACACCTACTTCCAGAAGTAAGTGTTAATGGCGATGATGTCATCATATTTGAATCTGTGAGCATTAAGTTTAATGGTGATGTTAAAGCAGAGTTTAGTGGTTTCCAACTTTCTTCACTGCCAATATTTACAATTGACAGTCAACTTGAAAACGGTCGTTTTGATAGAAGAGATGCAGTGATGACAAGAGCATCATTTACTTATGATTCATATGCAGCTCTATTTAGAGATAGACCACAAACAATAGGAAAAGAAGAATACGAAAAAATTTTACTAGATAATCCAGGTATGGAAGAATCTATTGAATACTCAGATGTTCCAAATCAATATACTTTTGGTGAAGGATATCCGATTACACAAGTTACTGGAATTGAGACAATTTTAGTTCCGGGCACTGGTAAAACAAATACAAACTATTTCGTAATGGTTGATGGTGCTTATGCACTTGGTTTCGAAAATGTTCCTTATTTTATATTTGGGACTGACGTATTTGGAAAAGACTTATTTACATTGATTTGGCTTGGACTTAGAACCTCATTATTACTTGGTTTCCTAGCTGCAGCTGTTAACATCGTCTTAGGTGTTATATGGGGTGCTACAAGTGCTTACTATGGTGGACAAGTCGATATCTTGATGGAAAGGTTTTTGGATATTTGGGGAAGTTTCCCACAAATCACAATGATTGGTATTATCACCGTCTTAGTCGGACCGGGTTTCTTAGCACTGTTCATCTTTATGGTCTATGATGGCTGGATTGGTGCAGCTCATGTGACGAGATTCCAATTCTACCGATACAAGGGTAGGGAGTATGTGTTAGCCGCAAGAACACTTGGTGCATCTGATGGCCGCATTATCTTTAAACATATTCTTCCAAACGCATTAGGAACTATTGTAACTCGGGTTGTTTTATCAATTCCATCAGTTATCTTCCTAGAAGTTAACCTATCATATCTAGGATTTGGTATTGGGAATGGTCAAAAATTAAAGATTGGGCCTATTGAATTAACAGGTACATCAATTGGTGTTATCTTAAAAGATGGGCAAGAACAAATTTTATCAGGAAATACATGGTTAATTGTTTATCCAACCTTAGTTGTTGCGATTTTAATGATTACTTTCAATATGTTTGGTAACGCTCTTCGTGATGCCTTAAATCCACAGTTGAGAGGTAGTGAATAACATGAGAAAAGAAAAAATATTAGAAGTTAAAGATTTAACCATATCTTTTAAAACACCAAATGGTTTAGTTAGAGCAGTAAGAGGTATCTCATTTGATCTATATAAAGGAGAAACCTTAGCAATTGTTGGTGAATCAGGTTCTGGTAAATCGGTTACCAATAGAGCAATCATGGGTATTCTAGCTAATAATGGGAATATCGATAAAGGTGAAATCCTATATCGTAATCAGGATTTAGCAAAACTATCTGAAGAAAACTTCCATAAAATCAGAGGTAGTAAGGTTGGTATGATCTTCCAAGATCCACTATCAAGCCTAAATCCAACGATGAGAGTGGGAAAACAAATCACTGAAGCAATGCTAGTCGGTGGAGATCGTTTTAAGACTCGTTTTAGAGACTTATATCATAACGAGTTTCATGATTATCTAAATTTAGAGACTAGAATTAAGCTTTTGAAG
>CAYJDZ010000172.1:0-2900 GCA_964368955.1 uncultured Mariniplasma sp. | reverse complement strand
TCCTTATATAAAGTATCAAGATATGTTTTTAAGATGTTTTCTAATTTAAATGCTGCAATAATTTCAATTGTATCAGTTTTACTTAAATATCCAGGGTCTTGTATTTTACTAAAAAATCCTTTAACGCTTTTATCTTTTAGATTATCAACCAGTATTTCTTTAACAATACTTTGATATTTTTCTTGATTTAGCAGACCCCAAACTTTTAGTTTATACATGTTCTCATGGATTAAAAACGTTTTATTGAGTAATTTATACTTTTCAATATACTTGAATGCACCATCGATATTTTGTTCCAACATAAAAACGATGATATCTAGATAAATAGTAAGTGCTCTGTGATAGTATTCTTGTACAAAGTTCACTTGATGATCATTTAGATATTTAAACATTTCTACGTGCCTTGATTCAATAATGTAATCTACTAAGACTTTGCCATACATATCTGGTTGATCTACTCTTAAATTTCCTACTTGAGATGACTTAAAAGCATCTAACCCTTGATTAACTACTTTTTGATATTCGGAAATCACCACATCATCATTGCCTTCTATAGTCTTTAGGCTTAATAAGTCATCAAGTGTAATATTAAATATCTCTGCAATATGGATCATATTTTGAATATCAAACGTTGATTTACCTCTTAAATTTTGTGAAACAGCAGATTTTGAGATGTTTAGTTTTTGTGCTAAATCATCTTGTGTCATTTGATGTTTTTTTAAAAGTCTTTTAATATACTCTCCAACTTTAACATTATCAATAATATCAGGCATTTCAATCGCCTCCTTTAGTTTAATTATAATAGACATTTAATTAAAAACAAGATTGTTTGTCCTTAACTGGTAATTAACTTTTTCTTCTGATGCTGAACCAACTAAAAATACAGTTATTTTATAGTTAAGCAAACCTAAACTAATCATATTTAATATTTTAGAAAGTAGTTTAAAAAACACCTCCTTATCGCATAGTGGAGGCGTTTTGTGAATGTTATTATTCTTTACTCTACGATGATACTCTTAGCCCATGTAAAAAATTGATCTTTACTAGTTTCCAATTTCTTTTCTAAACATCCAAAATTCATTGTGTAATAATGATTTGAACCTTTCATCACAAGAACCATATATCCAAAATCCATATCCTCTACTCTCGCAGTATAGTATGCATAATAATATAAAACATTATCTTTATCATCTTTTACAGGCTCATAGGTTTTATCACCATGATTATTATTTTTTAAAACTGCTTTAATATAGCCTTCTAGATCATAAATTGCATTTGCTTGTAAAAGTGATGTTGACTCTCTAAGACCTGTGAAAATATAGTTTTGAGATTCTAGATAAAGTGGTGCTTGAATGACTTCTTTTTCAATAAATGTGTCATTAAGTGTTATGGTTACACCTGTTCCAGAAAATTCTTTTTCTTTCTCTGTTTGACACCCCATTAAACTAAAAACTAAAAACAAAACCATTGTAGCAATCGCTAATTTTTTCATTTTTATCCCCTTGTTATGTTATCATTTATAACTATTATAACACGGAATCATACTAAAATGAGCTTTACTTAACGTATTTTTTTAAGATCTGTATGACTTCTTCAATCTTTTCTTGATGTGTCCCGTCAACAAAAGACTCTTTTACACATGTTTCAATGTGCTGTTGAAGGATCTGTAAGTTAGCTTTTTTCAGCAAAGCTTCAACGGCCATAATTTGATTTGCGATATCCACACAATATCTATTTTCTTCAGTCATTCTAATCACTGCCTCAATTTGTCCTTTAGCAGTTTTTAAAACATTTAAGGATTTGGTATGATCATGCTTCATAATTAACCTCCAAATTTTTATCTAAATTCACTTTTTTTAATCTTAATGAGTTATAAATTACATTTAAACTACTCATTGACATTGCAGCAGCTCCAATCATTGGATGAAGTAATCCAAATACTGCAAAGGGAATTGCGATGGCATTATAAAACCATGCCCAAAAATAATTTTGCTTTATCTTTTTAAAGATTGCTTTTGAAAGTTCTACTGCTTCTAAAATCGTTTTTAATTCACCTCTAACAAGGGTGACATCAGCAGCTTCAATAGCGACATCTGTTCCAGTTCCAATAGCTATGCCTACATTTGCTTGTTTTAACGCTGGGGCATCATTAATACCATCACCGACCATCGCAACTAACCCATAAGTTTGTTGGAGCATCATAATTTCATCTACTTTACCAGTGGGTAGAACATCAGAGATCACATGACTAATTCCAGCTTTAGCTGCAATCGCCATGGATGTTCTTTTATTATCTCCTGTGATCATTGCTGTTTTTATACCTAAAGATTCAATTGCATGAATGACAGCTTTAACATCTTTTTTTAGTTCATCAGCAACTGCGATCATGCCTAATATTTCTTTTTGATTTGAAACAATCATCACTGTTTTTGCTTCTTTTTCTAGTAATGCCATCTTTTTTTCGATTGATTGATACTCAATGTTAATATCATCCATGAGTCTTCTATTGCCAATATAATAAGTTTGATGTCCAATGATGCCTTTAATGCCCATACCTGTGATGGCTTCAAAGTTTTTTACTTCATCCAATTTTATGCTTTTTTCTTTTGCTTTTTCAATAATTGATGAAGCAAGCACATGTTCTGATCCTAGTTCTAGAGATGCCGCAATGAAAAGGATATTTGATTCATCACTCCCAACGATATCAGTAACAACAGGTTTTCCATAAGTCAATGTTCCCGTCTTGTCAAAAGCAATAACTTTGATATCCTTCAAGGTTTGAACAGCCTCTCCATTTCGAATTAAAATGCCCTTTTCAGCACCTAGTCCACTTCCAACCATTAATGCTGTCGGTGTTCCTAAACCAAGTGCACAAGGGCAAGCAATGACTAAGACAGCGG
>CAYJDZ010000171.1:0-2901 GCA_964368955.1 uncultured Mariniplasma sp. | reverse complement strand
AAATTAAATTTTATATTTTTTATGAGATAGGTGTGTTAATTTAAAGAGTACTAATATCAAAATAAGAAGAAATATTTCA
The DNA here is from genome assembly GCA_964368955.1 of uncultured Mariniplasma sp. Lineage (GTDB taxonomy): Bacteria > Bacillota_I > Bacilli_A > Acholeplasmatales > Acholeplasmataceae > Mariniplasma. Next base: position 2,822 of record CAYJDZ010000171.1, on the reverse strand, counting down.
ATCTGAATAGTATTTAATAGATAATTAGTTTATGATTCGTAGTGCCGTTTCTAAGTGCACAAAGAACACTTAGATTAAAATATTACAGGAGTAGAAAAGATGAAGAAATATAATTTTAATAGTGACTGGAAATATTACAATAAGAATAACAAAGCAATCAAAAATGAAGTAACATTACCTCATGATGCGATGATTACTGAAAATCGAGTTTCAAACAGCCTAGGTGGAAAAAATATCGGTTGGTTTGAGGGTTTAGATTATGTTTACGAAAAATTTTTTCATGTATCAAAGGATTTTCAAGATAAAGATGTTTTTTTGGAATTTGAAGGTGTTTATCGTAATGCTGAAGTATTTATCAATGGAAAGAAAGCGGGATATCGCCCATATGGCTATACAAATTTCTATATAGATATGAATGAGTTCCTTCAATATGATTGTGAAAACAAAATAGAAGTTTTCTCGTATAACAGTGATCAGCCTAATAGTAGATGGTACTCTGGAACAGGTATTTTTAGACCTGTTACTATGTATGTATTATCAAAAAAACACATTGAACTAAACGGATTGAAAATTAAAACAATTGATTATAAATCACCAGAAATCGAAGTAAGCATAAAGACAAATCAACCAGGAACTATGTCTATAGAAATTCGTGATTTTAATGAAATTATCAAGAAAATAGATTTTGAATCTGATGGTTTTGCTCAAATACGAATTCAGTTACCAAAAGCTAAATTATGGGATTCTAACAACCCCAATTTATATATATGCAGGGTAACATTTGAAGATGACGTGCAAGAAATTAAATTTGGCATTAGAACTATTGAAGTGAGCACGGAAAGTGGTTTATTAATTAATGGAGAACGCACAATTTTATATGGAGCATGTATACACCATGATAATGGATTGTTGGGTGCTGCTGCACATGAATATGCGGAGTATAGGAAAGTCAAGTTACTCAAAGAAGCTGGATACAATTCTATACGCTCTGCACATAATCCTTGTTCAAAAGCATTACTTGATGCATGTGATGAGTTTGGTATGATGGTCATAGATGAATATGTTGATATGTGGTATATTCACAAAACAAAAAACGACTATGCAAGCTATGTGTTTGAATGGTGGGAAAAAGATTTGAAAGACATGGTTGACAAAGACTATAATCATCCATCAGTGATTATGTATTCAATAGGAAATGAAGTTTCTGAAACATCACAGGATAAGGGAATTAATCTTACGAAACAAATGACGGATTATCTGCATGCATTAGATAATCGTCCTGTGACATGCGGTATTAATATCTTCTTTAATTATCTTAGTAAATTAGGTTTTGGTGTATATACGGACAAAAAAGCAGAAAAAAAGGGAAAAAACCAAAAAGGAAAAGCTGTTGGTAGTGAATTTTTTAATAACCTTGCAGGAGTATTTGGTGATAAATTCATGAAGTGGGGAGCAACTTTGAATGGTAGCGATCGCAACACAAAAAAAGCTTTTGAAAACATGGATGTAGCAGGTTACAATTATGGCATAAAGCGTTACAAAAAAGATCTTTATAAATATCCAAATCGTATTATTTTGGGTACTGAAACGTTTTGTAATGATGCATGTGAGTTCTACGATTTGGCACAGCAGAACAAAGCGTTGATTGGGGATTTTGTTTGGGCAGGTATGGATTATTTAGGTGAAGTTGGATTAGGTGCATGGGTATATGAAGATCAAACTGACGATTTTTCGTATGGACCTTCATGGATGACATCAGGTTCAGGTAGGCTAGATATTTTAGGAAACGCAGGTGGAGAAATGGCATTTACGAGGGTCGCCTTTAATCTTGATCCAATTCGTATGGCTGTTGTACCTGTTCAAGAAAAAAAGAAAAAACATACACCTGCTGCATGGAAAATGAGTAATGCTATTGAGAGTTGGAGTTTCAATGGATGCGAAGGAAAACCCGCTAATATTGAAGTATATACGAAGGCTCATAGAATTGAACTGTGGTTAAATAATAAAAAGATAGCAGAATCCAAAAACAAGAAAAGAGGCGCAATTTTTCACATCAAAACCAAGTATTTTCCTGGAACATTAACCGCAATTGGATATGATTTAAATGATAAAGAGATAGGCCAATCTTCATTAGTTACCGCAGGTAATGAAACTGAATTAAATCTTTTTGTAGAAGAAAAAATTGATTCGGTAGAAGAAAATCTTATCTATGTGCACATAAATTTAACAGATAAAAACGGTGTTTTAAAGCCGCTTAAACAATCAAAAGTGAAAGTGAAAGTTATTAATGGAACTCTCATAGGACTCGGTAATGGTTGTGCGTACAATAAATACGGCTATATGAGTGATACAAACATAACTTATTATGGTCAAGCATTGGCTATTATAAAACCTGATCCAAATAGGAACATTGAAATCAATGTAAATAGCCAGTTTGGCGAAAATACAATTAATATTGTGAGCAATGAATGAGCGATTGTATAGACTTAGGATAAAATAATGTAAAAGACCACTTCACAGCCTAATTAAGCAGTAGAAATGGTCTTTTTTTATAATTTGAATGTAGCTTATTAATACGTGCTACGATTTTTTGTTTAAAAAAGTATTTAGATAAGTTTGTTTGTTAAGAAATAAATTAAATCTTGAACATAAATCACTGAGTAAATCACTACCACTATAAACAGATTCAAATACTGCTTCATTTATAGGGTGAACTTGCATTAACCTCAGTTGTTTAACGATCTCACAAACCGTATATTTTGATTCAAGTTTTTGCTCCAAGAGTCTATAAACGAGTAAAGCTGTAAAACAAATGGCGAAAT
>CAYJDZ010000170.1:0-2917 GCA_964368955.1 uncultured Mariniplasma sp. | reverse complement strand
TCGTTAGACTATTGAAGCTTGTTTTGATATAATCCTAAAAGTAAGAAGGTGAAAAAATTAAAACAATAAATATAAATCTATCGATTTATGAATTAATTCAAGAAAATCCTGAATTAAAGGCAATACTTTATGATTTTGGGTTTAAAGATATAACCAAACCAGTTATGTTGCATTCTCTAGGTAAGATTATGACACTAAAAAAAGGATCAATTATGAAAAATATTGATTATCAAGATATATTAAATCAATTAGAAATCTTAGGATATAAGACAGGAGAAAATAATGAGTGAATTTATAAATAATGAAAGCATGAAAAGACAAGAACTCTTAAAAAAAATCATTAAAAGTCTTCATGCTGGTGTTGATATAGAAGATGCCAAGAAAGAATTTAAAAAACATTTTGAAGAAGTTTCCACTAAAGAAATTTCACAAATGGAGCATGCTCTAATTCAAGAGGGCATGAAGATTGAAGAAGTCCAAAATTTATGTGATGTTCATGCAGCTTTATTTGACGGTTCAATTTCAGATATTCATAGAACTAAAGACCATACGCAAACCCCAGGACATCCAGTTCAAGTTTTTATGGTAGAAAATGATAGAATCGAACAATTAATTAAAGAAGAAATTGATCCTTTTATTGATGCATCAGATAAGACATCAAATTTAATGTTAAGAGTGGGTTTAGACCGTTTATTAGAAATTGATAAACATTATAAGAGAAAAGAATATTTATTTTTTCCTAATTTAGAGAAAAAAGGAATAGACAGCATACCAAAAGTCATGTGGGCAGTTGATGATGAGGTAAGAAATGAACTTAAATCTTGTATTAAAGCATTATCTGAAATTAAACAAGATGCGCAACAAATAAGAATAGATGTTAAAAAAGTAGTGGCGAAAACTAGAGATATGATCTCTAAAGAAAACAATATTTTACTGCCTTTATTAGTTGAAACCCTATCTTTTTTTGATTGGATATTGGTGGATAGTTCTAGTGAAGAAATCGGATATTTCTTAGAAAAACCAAAAGCATCTTGGAAAAAAGAAAACAAAGATAACGAAGAAGAACAAGCCTTAGAAGATTCATATGTAAAAGGTGAAGTTAAATTTGATGCAGGAAGTCTAACTCCTGATGTATTAAATCAAATGCTTAATACGCTCCCCCTTGATATGACATTTATTGATCATGAGGGACACGTAAAATATTTCTCACAAGGAACAGCTCGTATCTTTGATAGACCTAAAACGATTATTGGAAGACATGTCAATATGTGCCACCCACCTCAAAGTGTTCATGTAGTTGAAGACATTGTTGCAAGTTTTAGATCGGGTGAAAAAGATCATGAAGACTTTTGGATTAGAATGAAAGATATGTTTGTCTATATTAGATATTTTGCAGTTAGAAGTAAAACAGGTGAATATCTAGGTACACTAGAGGTTACACAAGATATTAAGCCAATTGTTGAACTAGAAGGCGAAAAGCGTTTGGTTTCGAAATAATAATTCACTAAAAAGATTACTTATGAGATAAGTACTCTTTTTTTAAAGTAAATAGTGTCTGTTCTAAATATCATATTATGGAGGGTCAGATATGAAAGAATGGATGATTATTGTTGTCGTTATTACCTTGATATTAATGATTGTGTTTTTTCCAAGAAAAAAAGAGTCTACATTCATTAATCAGCAAAGTGTAGAAATAATTGGTTATGAAATAGAAATTGAAGGTGCTGTTATATTTCCAGGGACTTATAGGTTTTATGAACAAATGAGATTAGAAGATATTATTAAATTTGCTCAAGGTTTAAAAGATGATGCAGATATGAGTAAAATAGATTTATCGAAAACTTATCAAAAGGATAGTCAAATCTATATCCCATCAATAAAAGATGAGCAAACAAATGTGGTGATAAAAGTAAATGTAAATGAAGCTAATTTCCAAACTCTATTAACAATACCATCTATGACAGAAGATAGAGCGGCATCTCTTTTAGTTTACAGGCAAGCACATGGACTTTTCTATTCCATTGATGAATTAATTAATGTAAAAAATATAGGACCAGCTACTCTTGAAAAAATTAGACCATATATTACACTTGGATGAGTTTTATAAGTATGGTGTAGCTATCTTTTTGTTTGTTCTCGGATTTTATTTTATTTGCTCTTATCTCTTTTTTGTTATCTATATCCTATACATTAAGAAACAAATTAACATCGTATTTTTAGGGTGCATTGTTTTTGTTTTATCGCTTTGTTATGCACTATTGACTGATTTTAAAGAAACAGAAATACAGCAAAACTTAAATATAACGATGATAGATTCATATGAAGATTATGATAGATATACACTAAAATACAGTCGTTATAAGTTTCATATGTACGGACAAAAAAATCAATATCAAATAGGAGATGTCTTATATGTTAAAGCTCAAGTTACACCCTATAGAAGCCAAAGTGTTCCATACGGCTTTGACGCTAAAAATTATTATTTATCTTTTGGGGTATATGGAAAACTAGATGTTAAAGAACTGGAGTATGTAGGGCATCAATTTCATTTATTTGAGTTTAGAGAAAAACTTAAAAACAATATTAGAGAACTTAAATCAAGTTCATATGTAGAAGCTTTCATTTTTGGTGAAAAAATCAAAGATGAACAAACCAAAGATTTTTATAAAAACTTCGACATTCTCTATTTGTTTACAGTATCTGGATTACATATTTTTATATTGATGTTGGGGTTGAAAAAGCTTTTATACATGTTTAATTTAGATGATAAGTTTCAGCAAGGTACACTATTTTTGTTTTATTTAATTATTGGTTATTTAAATACGTTTTCTTTTGCTGTATTAAGGTTATTGCTTTTTTTCATCATTAAACAGATTAATAAAAAATATGAAGTCAACATGCAAAACTTAGATATGCT
>CAYJDZ010000169.1:0-2922 GCA_964368955.1 uncultured Mariniplasma sp. | reverse complement strand
CAATTTATTCACCATCCAACCTAACCATTATATCATATTAACTGACCATATTTAAGAAAAAAAGTATCATTTAAGATACTTTTAATAACCTTATCTAAAGGCTAATGCTGCTTTTCCCCATGAGTTGACCTGATCAAGTAATATCGACATATTTTTTTCTTGATTAGGCTCAGGTTTAAATACTTCACCCTTGTCAAAATCTTTAAAAAGTGATAAATAGACTTCCATTCTAACATTGGTAATATTTACCTCATTCATCACTTCTTTTAATTGTGTAGATGCTCTATTTCCATCACTTGAGCCAAACGAAATTATTCCAGCTACTTTTTTATACCATGATTTTTTAGTTAACAATAATGCATTTTTTAAAGAGGATACCAAATGATAGTTGTATTCTTGGGTGAGAAAAACAAACGCATTTATACGCTCAATCTTCTCTTTAAATTGATCTAAACCACTTAATCCGTTAGAACTATCTGATAAAGACAAATGATAGTCTTTGATATCAATCAGTTCGTAGATAGAGTCTTTTCTTTGATTTGAAAATTTTTCAATCCATTGACCAATTTTTAAGCTAAATTGTTCATCCTTAGTTGAATCTATAATAATAGCTATTTTAAAATTATTATCCATTAAATTTTTACCTCATTTTAATTCTATTTTAAAATTATTATACATCGCATCATAGATGATGTAAAGTTTGATGCAATCAATCATCAATTTAGATAAGAAAGCATTTATAAACACTCTGTATTAGATATAAAAATCTAGAAAAAAAAGTATCCTCAGATACTTTTTAAAATTTATTTTCGAATAGTTTTTAATGCTTTGCCCCATAGATTAACTTGATCGAGCAAACCGTTTAAATTTTTATCATGAAGTTTTTGTGGTTTAAAGACAGAACCATTTTCAAAATCTGTAAACAAAGATAGTAAGACTTGAGTTCTAACACTTGCTATTTGCAACTCACTTAGAATATTTTTTAAATGTTCTGCTGCTCTTGCTCCTCCAATAGAACCATAAGAAACAATGCCCGCAGATTTATTATGCCAAGAGTCATTTGCTGAATCTAATGCATTTTTTAAAGATGCTGCTAAGGAGTGATTATACTCTTGGACTATAAAAACAAAAGCATCTAATTGAGCAAGTTTTTCTTGCCATTTAGAAACTCCACTCAAATCATTTGATTCGCCTAATAAGGGCAAATTAAAATCTTTAATGTCAACGAGTTCATAGATTGCATCACCTTTTTGATTTGCAAAGTCCAAAACCCATTTTCCTACTTGTGGACTAACGCGACCTTCTCTGGTTGAACCTAAAACAATACCAATTCTTAATTTATCTTTTTCCATCATAATTTCCTTTCTTCATATATTATGAACTATTAACCTTATTATACTTGTGTGAACTTATGATGTAAAGTTTGATGCTTCCCATGAAGAAAGGTTAAGCTGTTAAAAACTCATTTGAAGGTATCAAAGTCAATTCGTGAATCGCTCTCATTTCATATATTAACAGACCCAGACTAACTAATCCTGAAAGTATATCCGCTGCTGCAAAGGCAAACCAAATACCTTTCATATCATCTAATACATAGGTAAAAATATAGACAAATGGAACAAAAAATAAGATTTGTCTAGATAGCGTAATAATCATTGCGCGAATTGGATATCCAAGTGCTTGGAAGATTGCTCCCACAACAATTTGAAAACCAACAAGTAAAAATCCAATCGCAATTACTCTAAACGCATAACTTCCATAATCAATGAATAAAGCATCATTTGACTCACTAAACATTCTAAAAAGTAGTGGAGCAGATAGTTGTATAAAGGCAAATCCTAGCAAAAAGTAAACAATGATGATTTTTGTTGCATATATGATAGTGTCTCGCATCCGCTTATAATTTCTTGCTCCATAATTAAAGCCAACTATAGGAACCATCCCTTGAACAATTCCAAAACTTGGTAAGAATACAAAGTTAATAATTCTATTGATGACACCATAAATAGATATGTAAATACCTGGCTCAGCACCACCATATTTATTAATTAATCGATAAATTAAAATAGCTAGGAAAGCTCCTAATGAATTTCTTAAGAATGTTGGAAACCCAACTACAATAATTTCCCAAGTCGTCTCTAGGTCAATATGAAACCAGTTTTTAAGTCGAATTTTTAGATTTGATTCTTTATCCAACGCTTTTACAAATATATAAGCAAATCCAATAAACTGAGAAATAACAGTAGCGATTGCTGCACCTTTAACATCCATTTTAAATCCAAATATAAAAATTGGGTCTAGAATAATATTTGAACCTGCTGCAATAATTAAAGAAAACATAGCAACCCTTGATCTACCCTCAGCACGTGTTAAGTTATTTAAGACCATCGATAAAGATTGTGGAATTAAACCAATTAAAATGATACTTAAATAATCATAGGCATAACCTAAGTTTTCAGAAGTTGCTCCAAAGAACAATAAGAGCTCATCAATATAGATAAAACTAAATACAGTAAAAATAGCTGCTAATACGATATTAACCCTAAGTCCCGTATTAACTGCTTCTTCCATTTTTTTATAATCACTTCTACCAAATGCTCTACTAAATACAGACGATGCACCAATCCCGATCATTAAGCCAACAGCCATTACGATCATTTGGATTGGAAAAGCTAGGGCAAGTCCACCAATAGCAAGTTCTCCTGCACCTCTAGCAACAAATAGTGTATCGACAAAATTGTATAAAGCATTAATAGCCATCCCTGCAAAAGCTGGAATAGATAGTTTAATAAGTAATTTTTTTACATCATATTCTCTTAATAACTTCTCATTTTCTTTATTCATTTAAACTCCACTCTATAAAAATAAAAAAATATGGTGGAGTTACCGAGGATTGAACTCGGGACCCCTTGCACGTCAAGC
>CAYJDZ010000168.1:0-2927 GCA_964368955.1 uncultured Mariniplasma sp. | reverse complement strand
GGGAGCTTAATCGCTCCTATCACACAAACAGTTACAAATCCAATGATTACTAAGCCAACAGATCCTACAAAAGCTGGATATACTTTTAAAGGTTGGTATACAAATATTTCATTAACAGCCCCATATACTTTTGGTTTATCATCTTTGATTGGTAACCTTACACTTTATGCGAAGTGGGAACTCATAACCTATACCATGACATTTAATACAAATGGTGGGTCTACTGTTGCCCCAATATCACGCACCGTTGAGCAATCAAGTATCATCAGACCTGAAAATCCTACCAAAGAAGGATATACATTTGTTGGATGGTATAAAGATATTGGATTAACTGAGTCCTATACTTTTAGCCTACCCATCAACGAAAATATTACTTTATATGCGAAATGGGAAGTTGTAATCATAGATAATGGGCATCTTGCTACTGATGAACTATCCATCTTTTCAGCCTATTATGGAAATACAAATGGAAACTTAAACAATCTAGGTTTAGCAGTATATGACATAAAGCTTAAACTTCATTATCTATCTTATCAATCAAGTGTTTATGCTTATAATCCAGCTACTGACCAAACTTCAATTTTGTTTACACTTACATCTGGTGCTAGAGCTACTTTTCTTAACCTAGATGGCGATGTCCTCTATTTTATTGATACTGATGAAGGCTATTTATTATCCTATCACTTAATAGACCACACATTTAAAACCTTATCTGAAACTGAAAACATCTATGCATCTCGTGTTCAAAACTGGGTGAATATTGTTTATCCAACCATCATGTATGAACAAAATTATGTTGCTTTTCAAAGATATCTCATCAACACTCAAACATTATCTCCTAACCAAGGTTATGGATTCGAACATCTAAACTATGATGGCACAAGAATCTATTATAAACCTATTGACTCATTTAGTCTTAATGTGATGAACTATAATGGCGCTGGAAAATCAACTATCGTTAATTTAACTCCACTTGGTGTAACAAAGCAATATGAAACACTCTTATACAAAGTCAACCAAGATTATGTTTCCTATTTCGCTTTAATCCTTGAAATCGGACAATCGAAAGGGTTATATCTATATAATAGTATAGATGGTTTAGTTAAGGTAATGGATGGTTCAGTGCACAGTCTAAACTATGATGGCAACAAACTTTATGCGATTTCTGGAAGCGGGCTCTATCAAATAGATTTAACGCTCAAAACACCAACTTTAATTCATACCCTCACATCTAATGATCTTCGTCTTAATATCATCAATCACTGGTTTTATTTAAGTTCTCCTACTGGACTGACTTCTTATCGAATCAATCCAGTAACTGAAGAAATTGAAAACATTATTGACTAATCATACATAAATTGAATTATGATCAATTACATAAATAGATAAAAAAAATCAATCGAAAGATTGATTTTTCTATTCAAATATTAAGTATGGAGCACTACTATAAAAAGTATCTCCTAGTGTGTTATTGTATAACAATTGATATTCTATATTAAATTGTGGATAAATATAATTACTAAATCCATATAACCTTAATTGGTCAAAATAGAGTAGACAGGAAAAACAGGTGTATTCCCTTTCACCACTAAATAAATAAAATAAATAGGGTTGTTCTCTATATTGAAGAAAACTCACCTTATATCCGTAATCTTCATCAAATATTTGAAATAATTCTTGACTAAAAACAACATCTAAGTTACTAGACTTATTTTTTTGTTCAATTACATAATTGTCTTGATTCTGTTTAAACATTTTGTAACGATAAACATCTTCATTTTCATCGTCATCGCTACTCGCCCAAAATCTTTTATACATTCTATTTATGTTTATACGCTCATATTCTGACAAAGTTGAATAAACAGCCTGCTGCTCGGTTATATAATTTCCTGAATTAAAGTTGTGACTATAGTCTATAAGATCTTTTTTAAGGACAATCTCAATGTGAGCGGTTTTTCTTACATCACCTAAAGTTAGTGAATCAATCGTATATGACCTATAATCATCTTTCGCATCATAATAAAATACAGCTATTTTTTCTGTCACTTTCGCATCTTCATCATCAGTAGAATCTTTAACTAAATAATACATAGCATCATGTTCACTTGTGTCTTGCATCTCAATATAATACTTAACTTGCGAGTAATCCTGAACATCAAAATCATAATGACTAAGATTTTCTATTGGTAGGCCTTTATATCTAATTTCATAATCAGCGATACTCACTGTACTTTCAAAATGGTTTATATAGGCATTTTCAATGGTATGATGAGCACTATAAAAATAGGTATATCCACCTTCATCGCTTAATGTTTTGTTATATTGAGAGACTCGATAATCAACACTTTTAATCTTATGGTCAGTATTATAATTGATTTCAATTGTGGATAGTCTTTCCTTATTTATGGTTGCATCTAAAACGATGATCTCATCTATACCTACATTACTTCTTACATGCTCAACTGAAGATTCTTCGTTCACGTTAAAAACTAGTTTATAATCCTCTTGATAGATAATGTTTAAAGTTGGATCACTTTGACTAAACTCACTTTGGTAGATAAGGTTTTGGTATTGATCATAATATTTAGATCCATAAACGTAAGGTATTTGAGTAAATTGAACGAAATCATACTGGAAAAAACCAATTGCTATAATGATTAAGGTAAACATTAAAACTCTACCAAAATAAACTAAACTTTCTTTGTGCCCTGTTAAAGAAAACTTGCTAATTAAAGCTTTAGATAAGCCTGATATAAGTGTATAGGCTGTCCATGCAAGAAACCAAAAAATTGCGATTTGTCTAATAATTAAAATTGTTTTATTAATTGGGTCCAAAAAATTTGTGACAACAACTAATAAGCCTGTAATCAAATAAATGATATTTAATATTCTTTTCATAATTTATCCTTTCATAGTTAATTATAATG
>CAYJDZ010000167.1:0-2928 GCA_964368955.1 uncultured Mariniplasma sp. | reverse complement strand
TTTTATCTTCAACAACTTCTTCAAGTGCTTTTTCTTTCTTTTGTTTCTTTTGTTTTTTCTTTGGTTCTTCTTGAAGTTCCTCAGTTATTGCTTCTGGAACTAAAGCATCTTGATTAAGTTCTTTTTCATTTTCTTTTGCTTCTTCTATATTTTCTTGTTGGCTTAATTCTTTTTTCTTTTTCATTTGAATACCACCTTTCACCATATATCTATTTTAACAAATAATTGAAGAGGTAGTCAAACATTTATGTGTTTTTAATGAATTAAACTCATAAATTAGATATCTACGAGGGCACCATCTACCAATAATGCCTTAAATTCATCTTTATTGACATCTAAAATATAATCTTCAATATTATCTTGATTTAATATATTTTCAATAACCGCTTTTGTATACTCTTTTCCAATGAATAATTTTTCAAACGGTTCTAACGCTTTTGTATCAAAAAAATCGCCTAATATTTTAATATTTTCTATGATGCCATCATGTAGATTAACCATGATTTCAATTAATCCACCACTTATTCTTTTCTTAAGCATTTTTGTATAAGGTGGTTGTTTTTTATAGATCCATTCATGTGAAGCATATTTTTCTGCTAAAATTTCAATCTGATTAATATCTTCTTTAGTCAATTCATAGGTTTTAAATGTAAGTGTATTTTCAAAATGTTTAATCAACTGTTTTTGGGTCATATCATTTAAATATGGTTTTAAATTTGTAACTCTTGAGCGAACACTATCTACACCTTTACTTACCAATTTTTCATCTGAAGGTGTGATTGCTCTTACCATGGTTTCTAAATCACAATCATATAGAAATGTTCCATGCATAAGCATGCCATATTTATTTTGTAAAAATGCATTACCAGATATCTTTTTACCTTCAAATAAAAGATCGTTTCTTCCACTAAATTCAATAGTTATGTCTAGTAGTTTCATAGAATCAATAATTTTTGATAAATATGTTTTAAAACTGAAGTTATTGTTTTGTCTTTTAGTGATAATAGAAAACATCGTGTTGCGATGATCGGCATAAACACACCCACCACCAGTAGGTCTTCTATAAACGTCAATATTTTGTTTTTTTAGAAAATCCAGATTAACTTCATTTTCAATCACTTGGTTCTTACCAATTACAACACCGTGAATTTCCCAAGTGAAAAAATATGTTTCTTCTTCTTTTAATAATTTAGTTAATATATACTCTTCTAATGCAAAATAAAAATAAGGTTTTAGATTCCCTTGATTATGATGTCTAACGAGTATCATGGGTTGCCTCCAATAAATTTTTTATAATAAAATTATATCATTTATTAACTTCTTTAAAAAATGATATGTATTAATTGTAAAAATATATGTGATAATTTGCACATTATTATAAATAAGATTATAAGCATGATATAATAAAAATATAAATTGGAGGGATGATTATGGCTGTTTTTATTAAACTATTTAGTGTTGCCTTTGTGATGTTTATTATGATTGATTTAGTATGGTTAGTGTTCGTTGCTAGAAAGTTTTACCAACAACAAATTGGAAAATTGCTCAAAAAAGATGTTAACTGGGCTGCTGCAATTATTTTTTATTTATTATTTATAGCTGGCTTAGTTTTATTTGTTTTAATTCCTGCTGTTGATAAAGATAGTTTGTTACATGTTATGATTTATGGTGCATTATTTGGGTTACTGACTTATGCAACATATGATTTAACCAATCTAGCTACACTTAAAGATTGGCCAGTAAAAATAACATTAGTTGATCTTGCATGGGGAACCTTCCTAGGGTTTTCTACATCAACTCTAACTTATCTATTCTATAATTTAATTTTCTAAAGGAGGACTTCATGTCAACTATAGCACTAAACAATAAACACTTATATAATGCTTTCATTATTGGAGCAAGAAATGTTATCTCAGAGAAAAATAATCTTAATAAAATAAATGTATTTCCAGTTCCAGATGGTGATACAGGAACTAACCTAGCTTCTTTGATGAATTCTATTATTGAAAAATCTAGTTTAAAAAACACTTCTCCAGAGACTATGTTAACCATCGTTGATGCTGCTATTGAGGGTGCTAGAGGAAACTCAGGGATCATTTTTGCATCTTATATCAATGGGTTTTACGAATCCTTAAAAAATGACGAAATCACTGTTGAAGAGTATATAGAAATTGTAACTTTTGCCGCTAAAGAGGCTTATCAATCAATCAATGAACCTGTTGAAGGAACAATGATTACTTTGATGCGTGTTTGGGCGACTGCACTTTCAAGCTTAAAAGATGCTGGTCACACAGTTATTGATTTATTCACTAAAGCATATGATATCTTATTAGTAGAACTAAAAAGAACGACTGAAATGTTAGCTGTCCTAAAGAAAAACAAGGTTGTTGATGCTGGAGCAAAAGGATTTGTTCACTTCATCGAAGGTTTTATTAAATCTTTAAAAGGTGAAGAAGCTAAGGTTGAATTTTATGATGTTCCAGATGTCACAGAACAACTCCATATTGATCACTTAGATGAATCACAATTTAGATATTGTACTGAGGCTTTGATATCTGGTAATGACCTAAGCACAAAAGATATAAAAACTTATCTTTCAGCTATTGGTGATTCATTAGTTGTAGCTGGTAATAAGAGAAGATTAAGAATTCATATCCATACAAATACACCAGATGAAATATTCACTTATTTGGCATCACATGGCCAAATTATAGAACAAAAAGTTGATGATATGGTTCGTCAATTTGAGATGGTCAATCATCAAAAATATAAAATTGCTTTAGTCACTGACTCTATTGCAGATCTACCTCAAAGTTTAGTTGATCAATATCAAATTCATCAATATGCTTTAGGTATTATGATTAATGGAACAACTTATTATGACAAATTAACTATTCAATCAAAATCTTTTTATAAGATGATGGATGT
>CAYJDZ010000166.1:0-2952 GCA_964368955.1 uncultured Mariniplasma sp. | reverse complement strand
AATTTTTATCTCTTGACATCGTTACCGGTTGCTTCTTGCTTATATATTGTATGTTAGCAACTAAACTAACTTAATTGAAATTTAAATCGATCTAATCGATTTGATAAGAATGATTTTATCAACGGTCTATATTATATCATATGAGCTTTGTTTCACAATATGTAGGTTTAGAATTATATATCATCTTTTCTGAATATAGTGGATAATCAGAGTATCATAAGAAAATAATGATTTCCCATTGATAATGCCAAACCGGCATCATGATGCTGGTAGCTTGAAGAATTGCATCGTTATGCTGATAATTGACATGTAGTGGACAATCGGGGAAAAATGGGTGCTTTCTGGGATTTGTATAGAAAAGTGTGGAATTTCGGGAATGCCGAACGTGCAATGAAATGCTATGGGGTATAAGGATTGCAACACAATACAAGAAAAATACCCACTAGTGGACTAATGGGTACAAATGTGGACTTTCTGGGATTTGAATAGAAAAGTGCGGAACAATTTGATAAGTTTTAGCTTAAATCTACCATCCTAATGGCGGTTGCTACAACATCAAAAATATTTTGATCTAACTTTCTAATCTGATTTATTGCTATATATGTTTTTCCATTAAATAATGGTTGTTCAACAATATCAATTTCAAAGCTATAATTGAGCATTTTAGCTACGAATAACAAAACAGGTGCTGCAAATTTATAAGCGACTTCACCATTGATATCAAAACCAAAAATGTGATTTTGAATTTTACGAATACCTTTAATTAGATAAGGATAATCATCAGCATATAAACTACCTCTCGACAAAATAGAAAGTGTAACTTTGAAAGTGTCCTTTAGACAATCTTCAGGAGTAACTTCTATTCCTCGATATTTGATTTCATTAGATACAACATGATCATAGGTATTTCGTACTGATTTGGGATTCTTTACCTCTTGAATTAATTGTGATACATCTAAAAATTGCTTGATAACTTCAAGTGTTTTTTCTACTTTATTTCCTTTGTTATTGACGTATTCAAATTCAATGCCTGTTGTATGAGGAGCAAATGCTGTGAGTTTATCACCTAGAATAGACTCAATCGTGGGTAACTGAACACTGTAGTTTTGTCCATCGTTAAGTAAAAAAACGTTTTGAATTTCTTTTGTTGTAAGTTTTTCATAGCTATTATGTTCAAATAAAATATCAAGTAAAATAGGTATTTCAGTATCTGATGATGGTGATTTATAGTAATACTTATAATGTTTTTTGATGATTTCATTTTTACCTTTTCTTATTTGCTCATCTACATGAATAAAGGGGTATATCTCACCAACCGCTTTTAAATATGGATCAACATCACATAAGGGATTCACAATGATATCAATATCTGTTGATAAACGAAATGGCTTTTCAAGCAGTAACATTAAAGCTGTTCCACCTTTAAAAATAAAGGGCATTTTGACTTTAACGAGTGATTCCAGTAACCCTAAAGCGAAAATAGTTCTTTCAATCAGTTGCTTATCTAAAGTGGCATACTTTTCTTTCATTTGATTGATATGGTCGATGGTAAAACTTTCCTTTAAAATCACGACAATCCTCCATGTGCATAACTTGACACTGCTTTTTTCACAGTGCCTAAGTTTTTTCTTCTTTTAGCATAGGCATAAAGCGTTATGTCATTAACCGGATATGATTTAAAAATTGAAGCTACAACTTCATCCTTCTCATCATCATTAACGAACTCGGTTATCAAATCCTTCGTGAATAAATCAACAATAAGTTTTTCTATTTTAATGTCCCTGCTTTTTAGGTTAATTGGTGCTTGGCTTACAAGCTGTGTTACAATTACAAGTTCTCCATCATACATGTATAAATCTTCCTTGGTGGGGTTGAGTAAGACCTTATTAGGACATTCATTATAGATTAATCTAAATACATCATTCACAAAATATTTCTCAGATTCTATGAAAATAACTTTTCTAGCAATTTGGTGATTGACCCATTCATTGAGTAGCGTTGATTCATATGCAACTATACGAATATTTGGAAACTTTTGATTGAGTATGTTAACAATTTTATTTCGTTCCTCACTTGGATTTCGTTGATAAAAACTGGTTGTTCTTCCAATGATGAACTGGTAAGAGTCTAGCTTAGTGATAATTCCCTTTTTTACCAAGCCATAAATCACCCATCTAATGGATGCATCTTTGTAGTTTGGGTGTACTTCTCTAATGAGTTCGTATAAGACGTCTCTATTTAGTACTTTCTTATCTTCAAATTTCAATATCTTTTCTTCAACAGTCATAGTAATCACCACCTACAACCATTATAACTTCATCAATCGTTTTTTTCAATGCATTTTCACACTTTTTCGTTTTTGTGTGAATTTGCATGAATATCTGTTGAAATAAAAAAAACTCTCACGCGCGTGTAGGGGGTGAAAGTTTTTGTTATTAAAACTCTTGCTTCTTGGCTTAATTATACTATTTGATTTAAATCTCAGTTTCAAAATCATGAATTTCAAAAACTGGTGCCACGTATTTTAGATGTGGAGCTTGCGGTCGTTGTGATTTTGCTATCTTGAACTGGCCGGGGGGGGTATCAAACATTAATTAATAGGTTTATGACTCTCTTCATAAAGTTCTCTAATCTCTATGGGTGTATGACCATTATTGTCATACATCCTGGTATTATTATGAAGCAACATAGTAAGTCCAACAAATAAGTTTAATTGAACTTCATCTTTAAACTGATAACCTCTTTGATTGATATAGCCCATATAATCAGATGGCTTTCCACCCATGATGATTTGATCATGTATTTCTAGCACATCATAGCGTATATCATCTAGTTTCTTAATCGCTACCAATTTATTCGCTATGATGAACTTCTCTAGGTCTAATAGAGGTTTCATCGGTTCAACGTATTCATCATCTTCATATTTAAGAAACTCTTCCTTAGAAGGCAAAT
>CAYJDZ010000165.1:0-2963 GCA_964368955.1 uncultured Mariniplasma sp. | reverse complement strand
TGTTGACATTAAGTGTTGCTTATGTAATGAGTAAATTGAAATTCAAAGCAAGAAAACCGTTCTTAAATATAGCTTTAATTTTGGGATTATTTCCAGGATTTATGAGTATTATTGCAATTTATTATATTTTAAAAGCATTTAACTTAACACAAACACTATATGCATTAATTTTAGTTTATTCTGCAGGGTCTGGGTTAGGATTTTATGTAGCTAAAGGATTCTTTGATATCATTCCAAATTCATTATTAGAATCTGCAAGACTTGATGGCGCAACCAATTTTCAAATCTTTCTAAAGATTATTCTGCCTTTAAGCAAACCAATCATTATCTACACAGCACTTTTATCATTTGTTGGCCCTTGGATGGATTTCATATTTGCCAGGGTCATCTTAGGTGAGGCAAACACACAATTACATACGGTTGCTGTTGGACTTTATACGATGCTTTATGGAGAGCGAGTAGATAGTAACGTATTTACGATGTTTGCTGCGGGATGTGTTATTGTCGCAATACCGATTGTAAGTCTATTCCTATCAATGCAAAAATATTATGTTGAAGGTGTTACAGCTGGCGCAGTTAAGGGGTAAGTTAATGAAAAAAATAGTTTTATCAATAACCTTTACATTATTATTAATCGTTTTAATAGGATGTAAAAAAGAATTTGTCATAGAAGAGGATCATCTAGATTATCAACTAACTGATGATCAGTTTAGAGTCTATTATGAAATCTATTTAGGCTCTTATTCTGATAGTAACGATGATGGTATTGGTGATCTGAATGGATTAATTGAAAGATTAGATTATTTAAATGATGGCGATCCTCAATCAGGGAAAAGCCTAGGTGTTGAGGGGATTTGGCTAATGCCAGTGATGAAATCACCATCTTATCATAAATATGATGTTGCTGATTACATGAGCATTGATAGTGACTATGGCACCATAGAAGATTTCAAAAGACTCACAGAAGAAGCAGATAAAAGAGGGATTAAAGTTATTATTGATTTCGTCTTAAATCATACATCAATTTACCATCAGTGGTTTAAAAAGGCAAAAGAAGCGGTTGTCAATGAAGATTTTGATGATCCCTACTTTGAATATTACACTTTAGTAACCCAAGAACAAAAAGTAAGTGGTAGAACCTATTATCCTTTTGCAGGTGACTATTATTATGAAGGTAATTTTTCAAGTCAAATGCCAGAATTGAATATGGATTCAGAGTTTGTAAAAGCTGAAATTATTGAGATTCTACAGTTTTGGTATGATTTAGGTGTTCATGGATTTAGACTAGATGCGACAAAATATGTTTATTTTAATGAGCATGCAAAAAATATAGCGTTTTGGAACTGGTTTGTTAGTGAAGCTAAAAAGATTAAACCAGATACTTATATTGTTGGAGAAACTTGGTCTGGTGATAGTTTAATTGCCCCATATTACGAAAGCTTTTCTAACTTTGATTTTGGGATGGCCCAATTTGAAGGTGCAATTGCGATGACAGCGAATGCTAATGATTCAGTTAATAATTATGTTAAATATTTAGATAGTTATCGACAAATGATTGAAAATGTAAGAGAAGGTAGTATCCTGCAACCGTTTATCTCAAATCATGATATGAACCGAGCAGCTGGATTTTTGTCAGTTGATGATTACCGGATGCAGATGGCGGCTAACCTATATCTTTTAACTTATGGTGCTCCGTTTATGTATTATGGTGAAGAAATCGGGATGAAAGGGAGTAGGGGTTCTGAAAATACAGATGCCAATCGCAGATTAAAAATGCTTTGGGGTGACAAAGATAGTGTTGATAGTCCTCCTGGAGCAACCTATGATATCTCTAAACAAACCAATGGGACTGTCAAGGATCAATTAAAAGATGAGTTGAGTCTATACAATCATTATAAAAAAGTGATTATGCTTAGAAATGCAAATCCAGAAATTGCTAGAGGATCATATACACCCTTATATTTTAAAGATATTTATACCTTTGGTGGTTTTATCTCTACATATCAAAACAAACAAGTTGGTGTTTTTCACAATACAGGCGAAGCAGTTTTAGAAATAGATTTATCAAACTATACGGATATTGATTTTAAAATGATAAGGGGCTATGTAGGCAAAGGTGTAGCTAGAATAGAAAACGGCATATTAATTATTGATGGATTAACCAGTGTAGTGTTAAGATAGAAACGGTTCCACATCGATAAAAGGCTAAAAACGTTGTTATAAACATAAATAAGTGATAAAATGAAAGCGCTTATTTAAAATAAAGGAGAAAAAAATGAAAAAATTTATGTTATTGTTATTTGTTGCTATTGCATCATTTGCATTAGTTGGTTGCGTAAGTGGTGATGTGCTAACTGATAGCGCTCATGATTATTATGTAACAGGTCAATTTGCTGGTTGGGGAGATGCTCCAGGTAAGGCAGAGTATAAGATGGAAGCTATCGCTCGTAATGACGAAAGAATTAAGTCAATTGTTAAAGATACTAAAGATGCACAATTTATTTATGTAAAAGAAATCGTGTTACCTGCTGGCGAAGCTGGTTGGGATGTAACTTATACAATTAATGGTAAAGAAGTTAAAGTTGATGGAAACTTAACTGTTAAGATGATTCGTACTGATGCTGGTGACGTTGTTCCAAACTGGTGGGCACAATCTCCAGAAAGTGGACAAATGTTAAATTTAACTCCAGATACTCTATACGTTACACCATTTGTTGAAGAAAGCGTTGATGGAGCTGGTGGATGGAATGACAATCCAATCGCTTTAAAAGCTGGCACATATTACATGGTTTATGTTAAATATGCTGACAAAACTCAAGGCTTAGGATTAATTGAAAAAGTAGTAGATAAGAAATAAAGAATATTTTTTATAACTAAAACAATCAAAAGCTGAATTCTAATTTCCATTAGAATTCAGCTTTTTTGTCTTTTTTAAACAAAAAAACAACTAAAAAGATAAATTA
>CAYJDZ010000164.1:0-2972 GCA_964368955.1 uncultured Mariniplasma sp. | reverse complement strand
GTTTTCTTATGAAGGAGAATATTATTTAGACAATAGTGGAGCTTTAATTAAGGAGTTAATTATTGAAGATTTAGAATTGAATTCAACAATAGTCTCTATCCCGTTTAACGATGATGATTTCAATTGGTTTTCACTTGTTAATAATGTAGATTATGGATTATTTACAGAAGAAGGTCTATACATTAAATCGATATATTCATACAGAGAATATACACCAGAAATACTTTATTTAGAATTACTTGAAGATATAACAATAACATTTGACCTTCAAGGTGGACAGGGGGATTTTGATGCTATAAATACAATAAGCAAAGGCACACTAGGACTAGATGTTAATAATCAATTTAGTCCATCATATAACAATGATCTCGGGTTTCTCTTCATCGGGTGGTATTTAGACAATTTGTTTAGTGTAAGACTAGAGAGCAGCACTATAATCACTGAAGATTTATATCTTTATGCAGGTTGGGAAGAAATCGAAATCACTGGTGAAGCCACTAAAAGCTCCGAAGCCAATGTTGGTGCTAATGGAGGTACGGTAACAATAACAGTTATAGCTAAAGATCAGTTTGAGAATTATTTACAAGACGCTGAGGTATCCTTTACTTTAACCGGTTCTGGAGGATCTTTGAGTGGCGACACAATAACTAATCCTTATGGAGAGGCTGAACTAGACCTTCAAATAGAGGGAAACACTGGGGAAAAAAGAAAATTCACTATAAATATAACAATAACCAAACATAATAGGGAAATAAGTTTAACAGTTGTCATAGAACAAGCTAAAAAGGAGTCTTCTCCATTTCTGTACTCAGAAGATGAGAACGGTGATTTACACTTTGAACATGAGCCTATTTCTCTAAAAATGTTAAAAGTTGTTGAAGGTACAAGCTACGGTACATTAAGGCTCTTACAAGATCAAGACGGTCTATACTACATCCAAATTGTAGAAGAAGGTTCATCCACAACCATGTTAAAAGATGCAAAAATGTTTGCTGTTGATTATGTCGATGATGGAACTGTATTAGACTTATTCTTTGATATTGCAAGAAACCCTCATACAATTAGAGAAAACTTACGCCCGGTATCATTTGTTGATCAATATGGAAACGACTATTTAGAAAAAGTACTAGAAAAAGATGGTAATGTTGTCAAGGTTAATGAAAATGATAATTCAACGTTAACATATTATGAAGCTGTGTTTAACAGAACCAACAATAATAGATTTGCCAAGTTTATGTTTAGTGCTCAAGATACAGGATTAACTCAAGAATCAACCTTGCATCCGCTTCTTCAATCGTTTAATGCAGCTCAAAACTTATGGTGGTTAGATAGAGCATTTATGGGCGATCCTATAATTAAACAATATATGCAAAACATCTTTGATAGTATGGAGATTAAGGTTCAAGTATGGAATGGCAATGAATGGACTACTCAAGCCAGCGTTGAAAGAGGATCCTACTTAATGGAATCATTCTTAGTTGAATTAGATTTATTGGGAATAAATGACGAACAGATAAAGATAAGATTAGTCTCACCAACTAAAGCGGGTTATAGCTTTGATGATCTATCAATTGATTACACGGAAAATCTAGAAATGATAATTCATGAATTAGATTTGGTTTCAGCAATATTTAATGGCGACTTAGATGTCATCAATGAAATGTTGGACACAAACAAATACGTTTCACTTCCAACATATAAGGATGGTGTTAGATTAGGGTTCACGGCACCAGAATTAGAAGATGGGTACACAAGAGGATTTGGTATTTCAATGACAGGTTATATTTATGCTGAGGATATTAAAACAACCGATCCATTAGAAGAACTCATGATGGGTAAATCATTTGAAGAAATAATACAAATAATTATCGAGAGTGAAAGACAAGAATTAATTGATGATATAGAAATGGTTGAAGATTTCTATCATATGATATTGTTTGTTGGTAGTCATAATTATGAAGAATTATTAGAACTATTGTTTCAAGATTCACCCAATAGTTAAAGGACAAAATATGCTAACAATTACAAACTTAACCAAAACCTACAAAGGGGCCAAAGTCCCAGCAGTAAACGATATAACCTTAAACCTTAAACCCGGAGAAATATTCGGGTTTTTAGGGTTAAACGGTGCAGGAAAGTCAACGACATTCAAATGTGTTTCTGGCATTCAAAGTTTTGAACTTGGGGAAATAAAAATTAACAACTATGACATTGTAAAAGAACCACTTTTAGCTAAGTCTAATCTTGGTTATATACCTGACAATCATGCGACTTTTGAAGAACTAACAGGTCTTGAATATATTTACTTTATGGCAGATGTCTATAGAGTTTCCAAAGAATTGCGTGATGAAAGAGTAAAACTTTTTGGGAAGATGCTCAAAATGGATCATGCCCTAAATTCAGTTATTAAATCATATTCACACGGCATGAAACAGAAAATAGCCATCATGGGCGGTATTATTCATTATCCCCCTCTATGGATTTTAGATGAACCATTGGTAGGATTAGATACATTCTCAATGGAAGAGATTATGGATTTCATGAAAGATTACGCTAAAAAAGGTAATACCATTATCTTTTCTTCCCACATCATGCCCTTAGTTAAAGAACTATGTGACCGTGTAGCAATTATTGATCACGGTAGAATAGAAGCTTTATTCGACAAAAAGGAAGACATAAATAAAATTGATGAGCATTTTAGAAGAGTGGCAAAAAGATGATTTTAACACTTGTAAAAAAACACTTCAAAAGAAGTCGACCAAGAATGGAAAATATTGACGCTAAAAATATAGCAGGATTTATAATGTTAGGCATTTTGACAGCATTAATTCTTGCTATTTTTGGCTATATACTATTTCAATTAACGCAAACATTTGTAAGACTTAGACTTCCTGATGTCTACTTAAAAACAGTATTTTTTATTTTAATTATCGTGTTAACTTTATATGAAGTTTTTAACATAATCAATATTT
>CAYJDZ010000163.1:0-3037 GCA_964368955.1 uncultured Mariniplasma sp. | reverse complement strand
AACAGTTATACTAGAGTGTGCTTTATTTTTTCACAACTTGGGAAAACGGTTTCCTAAACAACCGAAACTTACCAAGATTTATTTTTTGATGACAGGGAAAACGATTTCCCACATAAAGGAGAAACCTATGAAGAAAATTATTACACTATCCCTCGTGTTTTTATTAGCTTTAGTTGCGATGGACTTTATAACGCCACTTAACGCAGCCGACGAACTAAAAACACTAAATGCAAGTCATAATCATATACTTGCGAATGTGGATGAATCTATTGACACAACACAATTTAAATTAGATGGTAGTTTTGGAGATATTTTACTAAATACTGCAACCCTAACATCTGCAGACCCTAAAGTAACAATAACCGCTAATTCTATTACAGTTAGTGAAAAAGGTGTTTATCCAATCTTGATTACAAAAAACGCAGCTCAACTCACTATTTATGTAATTACCAAATTAACAGCTGAAACTGAATACGTCATTTATCAAGAGGATTTTAGCTCTTATGCTAATGGTGCAATTCCAAACAGCCTTAAGATGTATAACAATGTTGGAAATACTGGAGGATCAGCTGCAATCAGTAACCAAAGATTAATGCTATCTCCAAGCACAATCGTATTATTTCCGAGCTACTTAAATTCATTTAGCAATTACATCATTGAAGCAGATATGAAAATGACTTCAGCAAGTGATGTTAGAAGATGGACTTCTGTTATGTTTAGATATTCTACTGAAAACTACTACCAAATGGCTATCCGTCAAGATGCATCTGCATCTAGTGGTGTAGAATTTGCTAAAAGAAGCCCAGGTTCATGGAATGTCCCTGCTTCAACTGTCTATACTGAAGCTTTAGATCCTGCTAAAACTTATCAATTAAAACTTGATGTTTTTGAAACTACCGTAGAAGAATACATTAATGATACTTTGCTTATCACCTATGATTCTTTATTTGAACACAGCAAAGGTAGCATTGGTGTTCAAGCGGATAATGTAACCGTTTATTATGACAACATAAAAATTACACTTCCTGAAGATTATGTTTCAGAAGATCGTTTTGAATTTACTCAAATCACAAATGTTTACCAACCTGTAACAAACATCGTTGCTCCAGCAACAACACTCATGTGGTTTAATGAATTATCTGATTTAGACATCGCATTAGACCCTATAAGACCTGCAACAATGATTTTTAGAGTTAATGAGGATTTAGAAGTTCTTAATTCAAGTGGAGTTGTTATCTCTAATGCAACAGACGTATTAATCGCAATTGATGGAAAAATTATCCCTGCTTTTTACACTGATGACCTCACTACTGGTGAAAAGGTAGCGGGCTTCCTTAGAGTAAATCGAATCTTGGATGTTTTCTTAGTATCTGAGAAAAGCGATGTAATTCTAGCTTCAAGAGCGATCCATAATGTCATTCGTGGTGTTAAGCTCTATACACTTACTGATGTAGAAGAATTAACTGAATCTGATTTGATGGATATTAGAAGAGAAACCAATCGTGCCCAAGCAGTCGCATCTATTCTTCCTTCTACCCTTTTAAATAGAGACTTAGTATTTTACATGCAACATCGTTTAATGACTGTTTGGGCATCATCAAGTGATGATCGACCTGCTTTACTTCATACCATATTAACTGGTGTTAATGGCATCTTAGCTCAAGATTATAATGAAATATTTGATATTTATAGTAGCTTTCCAGCTAACACTCATGTCAGAAGACCTTTAATGATTGCTCATAGAGGTTTATATGCAGGTGGCGCAGAAACTGCAGAAAATACAATTGAAACTGGATTTACTGCAATTGAAAAAGGTGCCGATGTTATTGAACTTGACGTTCACTTAACAAGTGACCTAGAAGTTATCGTCATGCACGACGACACAACAGCAAGAACAGCTCCAGATTTTGATTCATTAACACACGCAACATCTACTCTTGCTCAACTTAAAGGAATCTATCTAAGAGATCCTCAAGATGTCACTCGTACAGATTTAAAGATTCCAACACTAAGAGAGCTTCTTACAGCATTTAAAGGAACTGGTGTTGTTATATTTATAGAAATTAAACCTACTAATTCACTACTTAACCTATATGTTAAAAATATTGTTGAAGAACTTGATGTATACGATCAAGCAGTAATTATCGCTTTTGGTCAACAAAACATCAAAGATTTTAATGAATATTATCCTGAAATAGCGAACGGTTGGTTAAACTCTGGCGTCTTAAATGCTGACAACCTTAATGGTTCTCTGCTTAATATGATTTCTAACATCGTCCCAATCAATTCAACCTTAAATCCAAACTATTCTCCACTTACTCTAGAATTTACTAACAGCATTATTCATAGAGGACTAACGGTTTGGCCATGGACAATTGATGATAGTCAACATTTAATTAATTATTATAATTACGGTGTTGGTGGGATCACTACAAATTATATCGGTAACTTTGAAGACACTTTTAATAGAATTCAATTTGAAGAAAGAGAATTCAATTATGTCATCGATAAGACTTCACCTTTTGAAATTAACGCATCCATTGCTACACCTTCTGGTACAGTATATCCAATCAAACCTCAATACACTATTTTGGACCCTGACTCAACTGGATTAGTATTAAATATTGATGGCACACTAGATACAGTTGATAACCCAGGTGATGCTTATGCTTATACAGTATTTAGTGCTTCCCTACCTAACGGTTCTACCATAAATTTAGCAAGTGAGCTTCTTCATTTCTCAATTAGCGAACCACAAACCTTTGAAATTAGTTTTGAAACCAATGGCGGGAATACAATCTCTAAAGTAAATGTTGAAGAAGATAATAGTCTCACACTTACACAAAGTCCTACTAAAGTTGGTTATACATTTGGTGGATGGTATCTAGATAGTGCATTAACTACCAAAGTAGGTGGTCAAATCACTCCTACTGCTCATATGACTTTATATGCTAAATGGGAAATGATCACTTATGACATTAGCTTTAATACCGTTGGTGGAAACACCATCGCATCAAAAACAATAAATTATGGACAA
>CAYJDZ010000162.1:0-3059 GCA_964368955.1 uncultured Mariniplasma sp. | reverse complement strand
CTTGGTTGATATGTTCTTTTCACAAATAAAACCACCTTTCTTGCGAAACCATGCTAATTAATTATATAAAATGTCTTTGTGTTTGTCAACATATAAAATTCTTTTTCTTTTGATAATCATTTTCTTCCAAAATTATCTCATAATTAGACATGTAAAGAAAAGTTTTGTATCATAACTTATTGTGGAAAACTTAACAACATTTTACCCACATTGTGGAAAACTGGGTAAATCAAAAAAATACCTTTATAAAGCCATAAATTTTGCAATTTTCCCACAATTTCATGAATATCTGTGATTTTGGAGAAAAAGTTATCCACAAATATTGTGGGTAAGTTTCTCTTTTAATTTGCCTATTTCATGATATCATAAGTCTACAGTAATTAAGGGGTACCAAATATGAATGAGTATGATCACTTATGGCAGCAAATATTAAATGATTTAGAGGTTATTTTCTCTGAGGAATTATATATCGATGTGTTTGAACCATTAAAAAAGACACATAAATATGCCAACGGACAAGTTTATGTTTTAGTTCCAAATGAATTTATCAAAAATAGAATCAATCGTTTTTATATTAACAAAATCAATGAGCTTGCTGAAAAATATTATAAAAAGACGATTCGTTTTAAGTTTGTGACTGAATCTGAATTAGTTCCTGAGGAAACATTAATTAGCCCAGAAAGAAATCTTGGTTTAAAATATCGACCAGGCAATTTAAATAGAACCTATACATTTAATAATTTTGTTGTTGGGAAGAGTAATAACTTCGCCTTTAGAATGGCAATGAAGGTTGCAGATCAACCAGGTACAGTAGCAAACCCTTTATATATATTTGGTGATGTTGGACTTGGCAAGACCCACTTAATGCAAGCAATTGGTAACTTCATCTTAGATAATGATATTCATAAGAAAGTCATGTATGTTAAAGCTGATGGTTTTATCGAAGATTTCGCTAACCTATTAAGAAAAGAACGTATGGATGATTTTAACCAAAAATATCGTGATATTGATGTTTTATTAGTTGATGATATCCAAATTATGGGTGGCGCAACTAAAACTCAAATGGAATTTTTCAAACTCTTTGATTTTTTATACCATCAAAATAAACAAATTGTCATCACAAGTGATAAACCTGCATCAGAATTAAAAAATATTATGTCTCGTTTGACTTCAAGATTTGAAGTCGGATTAACAGTTGATATTCAAGTTCCTGACTTAGAGCATAGAATTGAAATTTTAAAAAGAAAATTAGCAACTGAATCATCAGATATTCATGATATTCCAAACGACGTTTTAGAGTTTATTGCCTCCTCTTTTGTAACTAATATTAGAGAGCTTGAAGGCGCGTTAAAAAGAGTCTTATTTTACTGCCTAGCTAATAACTTAGAACTCACAGTTGAATCCGTTAATGAGGCTCTAGAACCACTTTTAAAAACAAAACGTAAGAGTGACTCTTTAAACGAAAATAATTATGATAAAATTCAAAGTATTGTAAGTGATTTTTATGGGATTACAATTGATGATCTTATTGGTAAAAAAAGACATTCAAAATATATCCTACCAAGACACATCTCAATGTATATTATTAAAGCAAAATACAATATTCCTTATAAAACGATAGGTATTTTATTTGGAGGCCGTGATCATTCAACTGTTTTAGCAGCTTGTGAGAAGATTGAAAATGAGATGAAACAAGACTTAAGTTTAAAAATAGCAATCGAAACAATTCACAAAAAAATCGATAATTTTTCACAAAAATAAATGTTTATAATTTGTTGATAATATGTTATAATTATAGCAGTGTTAAGCCTTTAATTATACTTATCCACTTATCCACCGCTACCAATAACAATATTTAAAGATTAAATAATAAAAATAAAGGAGCTTCCGCTATGATTTTTAATATTGATAGAGATGTATTATTAAATCAATTACTTACAATACAAAAAGGTCTACCTTCAAAAACTCCACTCCCTATTTTGTATGCTATTAAATTTGAAGTTAACGAAGATCATTTAGTTTTAACATCTAGTAATACAGATGTTGCAATTCAAGTTTTGATAGATGACGCTTCAATTTCTATTAAACAAACAGGTAAAGTTGCAATTCCTGGACGTTACTTAATCGAAATTATGAGAAAAATCTCATCACAACGCGTAGAATTCGCGATGATAGAAGATCGCTTAGTTGTTATTAAAGCTGATCGTTCTGAGTTTAAATTACGTTTAATGGATGTTGAAGATTATCCTGAAATTGATTTTTTAGATTTAGATGATCCAATTGTTTTAGATAGTCAGTTATTAAAAACTATTATCAAAGAAACAAATTTTGCAACTGCAGTCAGTGAAAAACGACCTATTTTAACAGGGGTAAATTTTAAATATAGAGATAATTTGCTTTATTGTGTTGCAACTGATAGTTATCGTTTAAGTCAAAAAAATGTAAAATTAAGAACTCATTCTAAAGAATTTGATATCGTCATCCCAAATAAGAGTTTAGATGAATTAAGTAAGATTCTAGATTCATCAAATGATGATATTGAATTATATATTAATCCAAATAAGGTTCTTTTTAAGATAAAAAACACTTTATTTCAAACAAGATTACTAGAAGGTACTTATCCAGACACAATGAGAATTATACCTACTGAGTTTCCTGTATCGATTCCTTTTAACAAAGAAGAGTTGTTACAAGCTGTAGAACGTGTTTCACTGCTTTCACCAAGAGATAGAGAAACAAACTACAACATTATTAAATTAAACTTAAGAGAAGATCATATCGTTGAAATGAGTTCAACAAATAGCGAAGTTGGAGATGCCTTAGAAGAAATTATTCCTTCATCTGACGTGATTGGACCTGTGATTAAAATAGCTTTTAGTTCTAGATATTTAGTGGATGCTTTAAAATCATTTTCATCGAATGAAATCGTGATTCAATTTGCTGGTGAAGTTAAACCATTTGTGATTAAAGGTAATTTAGATCAAGAACTTCTACATTTAATCTTACCAGTTAGAATAGATTAATAAAACACTGATTTTAAAAGGTGGTTAACTATGATC
>CAYJDZ010000161.1:0-3063 GCA_964368955.1 uncultured Mariniplasma sp. | reverse complement strand
GAATCTGATGAATTTATGCTAAAAGGCTTTTCTAAGCAGTATTCAGATGATGATAATTTAGTCTTAGATTCTTATAAGAAGTTTTCATTAAAATATATGGATGAAAAACTGATTAAAAAAGTAACTATTCATTTAGAAGAAAATAACATCCCACCATCCAGAGGACTTGGAAGTAGTGCAAGCTGTATTTTAGCAGGTGTGCTTGCTGCTAACCAAATCAATCAATTGAACCAATCATTTGAAACATGTGTTGATTACGCATCAGAGCTAGAAGGACATAGTGATAATATCTATGCATGTGCATATGGATATTTAACGGCATCTTTGAAACATGACCATGGGCATCTACACCAAACTTATAAGGTTAGTGATCAACTTATTTTTAATTTGTTGATCCCAAATCAATTAGGGTCTACTAAGGAATTAAGAAATATATTACCCAAACAAGTTGATTTAATGGATGCAGTTCATAACTTATCAAGAATCCTATTTTTACCGGAGGCATTTTTAAATGAAGATTTAGATGCTTTAAAGATTATTTTATCTGATCGATTACATGAAAGTTATCGATACCCCTATATCCCTTTGAGTAGTGAAATCAAAAAACTAAGCAAACAAGAAGACTTAGTGGTTTGCCTTAGTGGTTCAGGTCCATCGGTATTATTAATTTCAAAATCAGATAAAATAAAAATATCAGATACTTTAGCTAAAACTTATCAATTAGTTAGTGTAAATTTAAGTAAAGGTATTGAAATTGAGGTGAAGTAGATGAAAGTTGCAATTATCGGATTAGGTGTAGTGGGTCAAGGTGTATATGATCTAATTACTCAAGATTTTAAAGATATAGAAGTGGTCTATGTTTTAGAAAAAGATGAAGAAAAACTAAAAAATCTAAAACACTTAAAAGCTCAATCATTTGATGACATTATCAATGATATCAATGTTGATGTCATTATTGAATTAATTGGTGGTAAAACGATAGCTTATGAATTGATAACCAAAGCTTTAAACAAACAAAAACATGTCATTACTGCAAATAAAGCCTTAATGAGTGAGAGATTTGAAGAACTTACAAAACTTGCTCAAAAAAACAATGTGAAACTCCTTTATGAAGCAAGTGTTGCAGGGGCAATCATTTTATTAGATCCTTTAAAAAAGATTAGAGAAATTAATCAAATCTACCAAATTGAAGGGATTCTAAATGGTTCCACTAATTTTATTTTAAGCAAAGTCTTTCTAGATCATCAAACTTTAGAACAAGCAATCTTAGAAGCATTTAAACTAGGTTACTTAGAAAAAGGTTCTGATGATGACATGCTTGGTTTAGACGCATTAAGAAAGATTAATATTCTTTCGATGATTGCTTATAAGTCATATTTGAATGAAAAAGATATTTTAAGAATTCCTTTGTCATCTTTAACGAACCAATTTATGAGTTCAGTTAAACAAAAAGGGTTCATGATTAAGTATATTGCCCATTCTAAAATTGAGAATCAGATTTTATCAATTGTTGTTGAACCTTTAATCATAGATGAAAAGTCTACTTATGGATCAATTCATTATGAAGAAAACATGGTCAATATTTATGGCAAATATCATAAAAAACAAACTTTTATTGGCCAAGGTGCAGGTAGATATCCAACAGCCTCAGCTGTTGTTTACGATCTATTAACGATTAAGCAAACATCAAATGAAGATTTAACATATGATCAAATCTATGATATCAATAATAACAGCAATACCCATCATTTTTTAGTTCAAACCAAAGATAAAATATATAAATCAAAATTATTGACTTATAAGCAAATCACAGAAGATAAAGATGTCATTTGTTTTTCTAGAATAGATGAGGCAATTTATGAAAAAATATAATATCGCAATTGTTGGCGCAACCGGTTTAGTTGGATCTACTTTTCTAAAAGTGATTGAAGACTATGATATTCCTTTTTCTAACTTAAAACTTTTCGCATCTGAAAAATCTAAAGGGCAAACAATCGTATTTAGAGAAAAAGAATATCAAGTCAATGCTTTAGAAAAGGGGTGTTTTTTAGGTGTTGATTATGCCCTTTTTAGTGCGGGTGGAAAAATAAGTCAAACCTATGCGAAACAAGCAGTTTTAGAAGGGGCAACCGTTATTGATAACACAAGCGCATTTCGCATGGATAGTGATGTTCCTTTAGTTGTTCCTGAGGTTAACATGAAGGATGCTTATGGATCAAAACTCATTGCCAATCCAAATTGTTCAACGATCGAGTGTGTTGTACCTTTAAAAGTCTTATGTGATCACTTTGGAATGGTTAGTGTTGAATATAATACCTATCAAGCTGTCAGTGGAGCTGGTCTTAAAGGGATTAAAGATCTAACTAGCCAAGATCCAAATGAGCCTAAGCATTTCCCCTATGACATTAAACAAACCTGTATTCCTCAAATTGATGAGTTCACAACTGATGGTTATACCAAAGAAGAGCATAAGATGATGGACGAAACAAAAAAGATACTTCACATGAGTGACCTCTTGGTATCTGCAACCTGCGTGAGAGTTCCCGTCTTAAACTCACACGGTGTGAGTATTAAAGCTGTTTTAAAAGAGAATTTCGAGCTTGATGAAGTTAAAGCGCTATTTAAAAGTGCGCCAGGTTTAGTTGTTTTAGATGAGCCAGATAAAAATATCTATCCAACATCAATAGCTGCCAATGGTAATGATTTCATCTATGTTGGTAGACTGAGAAGAGATAAAGTAAATCCCAAAGCATTACTTTTGTATGTTGTTTCAGATAACATAAGAAAAGGCGCAGCATCTAATACGATTCAAATCATGAAAGGATTGATGGACTATGAGAATTTTATCTAAATTTGGAGGAAGCAGTCTTGCTTCCGCAAAACAATTTATCCAAGTTAAAAACATAATTCTAAGCGACAAAGATAGAAAAATTATTGTCGTTAGTGCACCTGGAAAAGATGAAGTCAATAAGTCGAAGATTACTGATCTATTGTTGTTGTTAAACGCACATTTAGAATATGATATTAATTATGATTATCTATTAAATAATATTTATGAAAGAT